>CAJVYJ010000033.1 GCA_913009475.1 uncultured Actinomycetes bacterium
AATTTACAGATAGAACCTTTAAAAAAACAAGCTCGGACGGCGGCTGTCTACAATGAGATTACTGAGGAGCTGGCGGAGGAAGAAGTCAATTACTACGTAAGTAAACTACGTTCCTACCAAACAGACTGGGATAAACTAAAAGCCAAGATAATCGAGGTCGATTGTAAAATCGAGGAGATGAAAGATAGATTAGATTTGCAAAAGAAGAATATCGCCGACTGCGAAGCGGAATTAGAATCAAGACTGAAAATAGATAGCAATGCAGGTAATAATCTTCGAAAGTTTGCGGGTATAAAGGAGCAAATCAAAAGCGGTTTGCTGCTGTTGCAAGAGAAAAAACGAAATCTAGAGGAACGATTAAGTGATTTGCGGGATATTTTTAATGAGATAAACGCGGATGAAAGAATAAAGTCAACAGAGCTCGCTCGGAGTCATGAGGCGATATCCGCCTCTGACAGCCGGCTTAACGCTCTTCATGAAAAATTAGTTCAGGCCGAAATTACGGCTGAGAGACTGAAAGAAAACGGAAGCTTGCTGGCGGAAAAATATGATGAGGTCTACAAGAGGCTAAATTCGCATCTAAGTACTATAAAAAAAGAGAGAGAAATATTAAATAAAGACGAGTCGGTTATATCCGCCGGTGGGGAGCAAGTCAAGTTTTTGGCGGCCCAGCTGGAAAAGATCAGTTCGCGGTTGGAAAGTATGGCCGCGGCCAGAGATTCAGTAGACGCTGAGATCCTGTCTTTAAAAGATGAGTGGATGCCCCTAACTAAAGAAATCGCCGATAGACAGATTAAAATCGATAATCTTGGAGATATTGTCGAGGCTAAGCAAAAGGAGCTTGACGCTCTAACCGTAAAGAAAGACGGCCTTAGCGCGAGAATAACCGTTCTTAAGGGCATGTCGAATGATTTGCGTGATTCTGTGGGCATAGGGAACGGATTATTAAAAGATAAAAATAATTTTCCCGCTTTGTTGGGTCCGCTCTTTGAGCTTATAAAAGTAAAACCAAAATATGAGACGGCAATCGAGTCCGCTTTGTCGTATGATTTATATTCTTTAGTCGCTGACGATATGGCAGCGGCCAAACGGATATTTGCATCGATTCATGAGCATGAAGATGGTTTTATTTCTCTGGTTTTAACCGACTATCAGAATGATGAGGTGAGGAGTGAGCCCAATATAAGCTGGGCGATTCCCGCTATGGAGGTAGTCGGATGCCCCCAAAAAATAAATCCGGCCCTCACGGCTTTATTAGGGCGCGTATATATAGTAAATTCCCTCGATATTCTATTTAACAATATTAACGAATCAGCGGCTGAATATGATTTTGTCACTCTTAATGGTGATCTTCTAACCGCTCACGGCAGTCTGCGACACGGTGTATTTACTCAAAATAAATCGGGTGCCATTAGTTGTTTAAGAGAAACGGCTGAGTTGGAAGCAGAAGAGATAAGAATAGAACGGAAGTCGATAAAGATCAGCCGGATATTGGAAGACGATCGTTTTAATTTAAAAAAAGAGCAAAATTATGTTTTAAAGCTTTCCACCAGGGCTCAAGCTATTGAGAGAGAGTTGGCCGAGATGGAAATCGGTCGTAGGCATCTAGCCGATGATGAGGATACTTTAAGGTTGCAGAAGCAAGAATTGGCGGCGCAGATATCCGGGCGGGAAGTTGATATTGAGAAACAAAATACCAATAAAAAAGCCAAATCATTAACTATAGATAAGGATGAAGACACGGTTAGAGTTCTGGAAAAAGAATTGCGCACCTTAAGGAAGAGCCTTGATAAGCACCAAGAGGATGAGCGGAAATCAATGACTGAATTAGGAGCCCTGCAAGTCGAATCGGCTTCGTTAACGGAACGCGGACTTTATTTAAAGCAGAAAGCTTCCGCGCTGGTGTCTGAGATCGATAAGAATAAAAAGATGTTGGCTCTAAACGAAAAAACTAAAGTTAATTTGGAAGCCATGAAACTGTGGGTCGTACCAGTGGAACAGGTCTACGCTCAATTGTCACGGGCGACTGATTATTGGCTGGATAACTTAAAGAAACAAGATGAAAAAGCGGCGCAAATCAGTAAAGATATCAGAGACAGATTGCATTCGGCGCGCAATAATATTGAGATATTGCGTGAAAAGTTAGACTTGATCCAGAATAAAAAAAGAGATATTCAGGTTAAACAAGCACGCATGGAGACGTTGGTCCGGGAGAGCGCGGATTATCTTGTCAATGAGCTGAAAATACCATTGGAGACGGCTTTAAAAGCTGACGATGAAAGCCGGAGTATCGGTGAGTTAAGGAGATTAGTAAATAATTTAAAATCTCAATTAAAAAGCTTGGGCTTAGTTAATCCCGGCGCGCTTGATGAATATAAGCGCTTGGATGAGCGCCGCATATTTTTAGATAAACAAATCAAAGATCTGCGGGCGAGCCGCTCGGCTTTAGAAAAAGTCATTAGCGCCATTGAGCGAAAAATTACCGAGAGGTTCTTGCGGACATTCGCTAAAGTCAACGAAAATTTTAAAAAAGTTTTCGGCCGGCTCTTTCCCGGTGGCGAGGTGCAGTTGATATTAACCGCAGCCGATGATGCGGGCGAAGCCGGAATCGAGATCGAGGCGCAGCCTCGCGGCAAGACCCTACAATCGCTTAACTTGCTTTCAGGCGGTGAAAAGTCATTAGTGGGGTTGGCCTTATTATTTGCCTTTTTTTACACCAGGCCCAGCCCTTTTTATATTCTGGATGAAGTTGAAGCCGCGTTGGACGATATTAATATCCAGCGCTTTATTGGCTTGATAAATGAGCTTAAATACAGCGCCCAGTTTCTGATAATCACCCATCAGCGCCGAACTATGGAAATCGCGGATTCGCTCTATGGCGTATCAATGCAAGCTGACGGCGTATCGAAACTGGTTTCGCAAAAGTTAGACGAAGGAGACAATGCTACAGAAGAAAAAGTCAAAGTTGTTAAAACGGTTGAGGTCGGGTCTTAGCAAATCAAGAACCAACCTATCGTATCAGATAAAAAACGTTTTTCAGCGGGAAAAGATAACCGATGAGGTCTGGGATGACTTGGAAGCCATCTTAATCGGCGCTGACATTGGTATGGATGCCACATTGGCTATTGTCGACGATCTAAAAAAACAGATAAAAACAGAGCATATATTTGATCCGGGCGAGTTAAAAGAGTTTTTAAAAAAAGAGCTTATCAAAGAGTTAAATACTTGTCCCAATAAGATTAATCCATCCAATTTGGGTGATATATCCATCATATTGATGGTAGGGGTCAACGGTACCGGTAAAACTACTTCGATTGGGAAGTTGGCCGCGCAATTAAGAGGCGAAGGCAAGTCCGTGACTCTGGTAGCGGCTGATACATTTAGGGCCGCGGCTATCGAACAGCTGCAAAAATGGGCGGAGAGGTCGGGAAGTAATTTTATCAAGCATCAACGGGGGGCGGACGCGGCGGCTGTGGTTTTTGACGCTATTCAGTCGTTGCGGGCTAAAGGGAGCGGCGTAAATATTGTCGATACCGCCGGTAGATTGCATACCTATGTTAATTTAATGGAAGAATTAAAAAAGATAAAGCGAGTAACGCTGCGTGAGGCTGACGGTATTCCGGTGCTGACGTTATTGGTAATAGACGCGACGACCGGACAGAACGGTATTGTGCAGGCCAAGGCTTTTCATGAGGCGCTGGGCTTGGATGGTTTAATACTAACCAAACTCGACGGTACGGCTAAAGGCGGAATCGCCATAGCCATACAACAACAGCTGGGAGTGCCTATTACTATGATAGGTTTTGGGGAAGAGATAGATGACATGGGTCCGTTTAAGGCGGAAGACTTTGTTGAAGCCTTGCTGGATTAATTGTTAGAAATGATCTTGGATCAGATAAGCTAAATATAATTGAGGTTGTTAACGATGAAGGTATTTCTTGGAACTGACCACGCCGGCTATAACTTAAAAGAAAAAATTAAAACATGGCTTGCTGATTGGGGGATTGATTATGATGATGTCGGCGCTCACGAATTCAATCCGGATGATGACTATCCTGATTTCATTGTTTTAGCGGCTAAAAGAGTAGCCGAAAACTTGAATGAGAACAAAGGGATAGTGCTTGGCCATTCCGGACAAGGGGAAGCGATTGCGGCCAATAAGATCAAAGGCATTAGGGCTATTGTTTATTATGGGGGCACTAAGGATATTATTATATTATCAAGGCAACATAACAATGCCAATGTTTTATCTTTAGGAGCGGCTTTTTTAGAGGAACAGGAAGCGAAAGATGCCATAAAATTATGGTTAAATACGCCTTTTAGCGGTGACAGACGACATATCAGGCGCATAAAAAAGATTGACAATATTAGCTGATCTAACTGTAAAATCTGATTTTATCGGGAAAATCTGAAGTTAATCATAGCAATAATGAGGAGTTAAGGTTTATATGAAGCGGCAGAATAAAAAAATATATATTCCTACGATTTATGTTGTTTTTGGGGTTACCGGCGATCTTTTTAGGCGTAAAGTTGCACCGGCCCTTTATCATTTGTATGTCCGCAAGCAATGGCCACAGCTATTTTCCGTAGTCGGCTACGCTCGGAGAAATATCTCTGACACTGCTTTTAAGAAGTCAATTGAAGAATCAGTAAATGAACATTTGGGTATAGATAAACATTTGCCGGATGATTTTCTTTCCGCTTTCTCTTATCAACAGGGCAATTTTGAATATATTGATGATTACAAGGTATTAGCGCGGAGATTAGGTAAAATCGATGAGATGTGGAAGATTTGTTCAAATAAACTTTTTCATCTGGCTGTTCCGCCCAAATACAATGAGAAGATATTTTATAACCTGTCTGATTCGGGACTGACAATACCCTGTGGTTCTGACGAAGGTTGGACGCGTGTACTGGTGGAAAAGCCCTTCGGTAAAAACTTGAAGGAAGCGCGGGACCTTGATCACTTGCTGGGAAAACTTTTTAAAGAAGAGCAGATATATCGTATCGATCATTATCTGGCTAAAGAATTACTGCAAAATATATTGGCTTTTCGCTTTGCCAATAACCTGTTGGAAGATATCTGGAATAATGAGTATGTTGAGAAAATCGAGGTAAAGCTGTTAGAAAATATAGATATTGAGGGTAGGGGCAATTTTTATGATGGTGTGGGCGCGCTGCTGGATATTGGACAAAATCATTTATTACAGATGTTGGCGCTCGCGACTATGGAAAACCCGGTCAGGTTTTTACCGGAATCAATCAGAGAACAGAGAAAACTATTGTTGCAAGAGTTAAAGAAATTGACGTTAAAAGAAGTTAAAACCGACACTATTCGCGGCCAGTATAAAGGTTATCTAAAGGAAAAAGGAGTGCGGCCGGGTTCGACTACGGAGACTTACTTCAAGATAAAAGCTTATATAGATTCTCCGCGCTGGGAAGGCGTTCCCATCTATATTGAAGGTGGTAAAAAAATCCCGAAAGCGCAAAAAGAGGTCAAGATAACGTTCGCACATCCGGCCTTTCACCTTTTGCTTGAAGATAGAGACAATTATTTTAAAAATACGGTTTGTTTTCGTCTCCAACCCAAGCCGGGCATAGCCATACAGTTCTGGTCCAAGAAGCCCGGAGCCAAAATGAAGTTAGAAAAAAAACTGTTATCGTTTAAGTATAAAGACGTTAAACAAGAGGAAGAGAGCCATCTGGACGAATATGCGAAATTGCTCTTGGATTGTATAAACGGTGATCAGTCCTTATTTCTCTCCAGCAGTGAGGCCTTGTCGGGCTGGAAGTTCATTGACTCCATAATTACCGGCTGGGAGAGAGAGATGGTTCCGTTGGTCAAGTATGACCAAGATGAGAGTTTTTATGAATTTTCTCAAACCATTGAAAAACATGAGACAAAATCAGTGACAATGAATAAAGAGATAGGGATAGTAGGTCTGGGTAAGATGGGCGCCAATATCGCTCGGCAATTAATCGACGAGGATTGGCGCGTGGTTGGTTTTAATCGGACTGCGTCCGTGACGAAAAAGATGGAGTCGGAGGGTCTTAACGGTGTCTATAATTTAGCGGAATTGGTAAGTTCGTTGACCGCCCCCCGAGTTATTTGGATAATGTTGCCGGCGGGCAAGCCTGTCGATGATATTATTTTCGGCGCCGGCGGTTTGGCCGACCTGCTAAGTAAAAAAGATATTATTATCGACGCTGGAAATTCATTTTATAAAGATTCAATTCGCAGGCATCAAGAGTTAAGAAAATATGGAATCAACTTTGTTGACATTGGTGTATCAGGCGGTCCTGAGGGCGCTCGTCATGGCGCTTGCTTGATGGTCGGCGGCGATAGAAGACATTATAATTATCTTAAACCGTTGTTTAGAGATACTACTGTTCCCAGAGGATATCAATTTTTTAAGGGCAGCGGCGCCGGCCACTTTGTAAAAATGGTCCATAACGGCATTGAGTACGGCATGATGCAAGCTATTGCCGAAGGCTTTAATGTGATGAAAAGATCGGATTTCAATCTCAACTTGATTGAAGTCGCGGATGTTTATAACCATGGCAGCGTTATTGAGGCCAGTTTAATGGGTTGGCTCAAGAACGCGCTTAAACTTTACGGCCAAGATTTGAAGAAAGTCTCGGGAATTGTTAAGCACACCGGCGAAGGGGAATGGACTGTTAAAACAGCCAAAGAGCTAAAAACAGACGCCAAAAATATTGAGCAGGCATTTAAATTTAGGGTCGACTCGGTAAATTTAAACGGTTCCAATTATACCGGAAAATTATTGACGGCCATCAGAGATCAGTTTGGCGGACACGGCATTAAGTAAGGTGCCGTATAGGGAAGTCTAAAGTCTAGAGTCTAGAGTCTAGAGTCTAAATAAAGTCTAGAGGCTTGAAGCTAAAAAAATAAAAATTTCACGATGCGGGAAGAAGTATTTATAAGGAGCATTAATGAACGATATTAAGAAATTAAAACAGTTGGCGAAGCTGGTGCGCTATTATATATTAATTTCAACTACAAGTGCCGGTTCGGGCCATCCTACCTCCTCATTGTCAGCGGTTGAACTGATGGTGTCGCTGATGTTCAGTGGTATTTATCACTATAATCTTGATGACCCGGAGTACCCGAACAACGATAGACTGATATTTTCCAAAGGCCATGCTTCGCCGCTTCTATACTCATTGTACGCAGCGGCGGGAAAGGTTACTGAAGAAAAATTGCTGACCTTAAGAAAGTTTACCAGTAGTCTTGAGGGCCATCCTACCGCATCTTTTCGTTATACCGAGCTGGCCACCGGGTCATTGGGACAAGGTCTGGCTATGGGAGTCGGTATGGCGCTGAACGCCAAACGTTTTGATAAGTTGCCTTATAGGACCTATGTTCTGCTTGGAGACAGCGAAATGGCGGAAGGCTCGCAATGGGAATCGCTGGAGCTGGCGGCATATTATCAGCTTAATAATCTTATAGGAATAATCGACGTTAACCGTCTGGGCCAGCGCGGTGAGACTATGTATGGGTATGACCTGGATGCTTATCAAGAAAAAGTTGTCGCCTTTGGTTGGGAGGCTATCGTAATCGACGGTCATAATATTCCTGAAATAATCAATGCTTATCAGCGTAGTCTTGAGGTAACGGATAAACCGGTGATGATTATTGCTAAAACGGTAAAGGGCAAGGGTGTTTCCTTCGTAGAGAACAAAAATGGTTGGCACGGCAAAACCCTTAATCAAGAACAACTTGAACAGGCATTGGAAGAATTAGGTGAGGTTGATAAGGATATTGTTGGCGACATCGATCCGCCTCAGGCACTACAACCGGAGGTAATTGAACCCGTGGCGGTCGCTGATATTGATTATGCTTTGGGCGAAAAAATTGCTACTCGTAAGGCTTTTGGTAACGCACTGGTCAGATTATTTCCTAAGTATCCACGGATAGTCTCGCTTGATGCCGAGGTCAGTAACTCGACTTACGCGCAATTACTTAAAGATAAATATCCGGAACATTTCTTAGAGATGTTTATAGCTGAGCAGAATATGGTCGGGACGGCTCTGGGCTTGTCGCGTCGGGGCAAGATACCATTTGTTTCGACTTTTGCCGCTTTTTTTACCAGAGCGTTTGATCAAATTAGAATGAGTCAATATTCAAAACCTTATAATAATATCAAATTTATCGGCACGCACGCCGGAGTTTCAATCGGAGAGGACGGAGCTTCGCAGATGGGGCTCGAGGATATCGCGATGTTTCGTTCCAACCTTGATGGAGTGGTGCTTTATCCGGCGGATGCCGTCGCCACTGAACGTCTTATAGAAAAAGCCATTGAACATCACGGCAACGTCTATCTTAGGTTAACCAGAAAAGCTACCGAGGTGATTTACAGTGATAATGATGATTTTACTATCGGTGGCGCGAAGGTCTTAAAGAAAAGCGCTGACGATAAGGTCACTCTGGTAGGGGCCGGCGTAACTATCTATGAAGCTCTTGGAGCTTATGACGAGCTGATTAAAGATGGCATTACGGTCAGAGTAATTGATGTTTATAGCATAAAACCTCTTGACAGGGAGATATTATTTAAAGCCGCCGCCGAGACCGGCGCCGTAATCACGGTAGAAGATCATTATTCAGCCGGAGGAATCGGTGAAGCCGTGGCCGGTGCGTTGGCGGCTGTGGCAACTCCCGTATACATTATGGCGGTCACAAAGATGCCGAAGAGCGGCAAGCCTCAGGAATTGCTGGAGTATGAAGATATTTCCGCTAAGGCGATTGTGGCCAAAGTCAAAGAGGTGCTCCCTAAACTATGAGGGCTTAACAGCCCCGGGTCCTGTCTCCGCGGTATCCCCAAGCCGCTTTGCGGCTCGTAAATCGTAAAGTGTAAAACGTTTATTTTTTCTCTCGAAAAGACGCTGTCAATATCCCCAGCGTGGATATTGCAACTCGGCTCTCGGCATCGCTCCTCGCTAGGGAGCTTAGCTCTCGGCATCGCTCCTCGCTAGGGAGCTTAGCTCCCGGCGAGACCATGCTCGCTCCCGCCTCCGAGACGCTTTTCTCGTAGAATAAATAAACGTTTTTTAATACACACATAATGGTCTGTGTGCCGCTACGGAACGGCTGCAAGGGCAAGGATGTTGGGGTGGGGGTGTAATTTTCCTCTACTATAATATTAAATAATAAAAGTAAAAAAGATGAGACTCAGTAATAAAATGGGTAAATATATGATGTTAATCTTATTACATTTGTTTTGGAATTATCTTTAATCTCTATAATTATATAAAGGAGTTCATCTAATGCATACAGCCACAGAGATGTTAATAGCCGACCATCGCCAAGTCGTAAATGAGCTCGATAAGTTAGAGGCGTTACTCTTTGGGCTTGAGGGAGACGTAAGGCAATCCAATCGAGCGTGCTGAGGCCGCTCGCGTTTGCCGCCTTCTTCAGGGCAGCATACAAGGGGTCTGGTATTTCAAGTAGGTAACTCATAGTTTTGCTCCTGCGCTTTTCCAGCCCATTGGAAGCGGAGCTGGCTAGTTGTATTGCGGTGTCCCAAATTATTGGGCACCGGATATAAACCACTGATACACAAGGGGCGTCGGCAGTATCGTACCTGAACTTCGCTTAAAGTGGAAAGACCCACAGGGCGGGTTAGCAGGTTTGGTGTCTATTCTTGACCCTGCCGTAACTCGTTTTCAACGGTCCCTCGTCTTGTGAACTCCTCATACGGTTCAGATTGCAATACCAGACCGAATTTTACCGCTATCCAGCGGTCTTTTTTCACGAGATATGACATTGACACGTGTGCGTTGGAGTTATTGTCAAATCTTGTGTATGGCTGAGTGCTCAGGCGGCTTTCTTCTCGATGTGCATTCCATCCTGAAACTCCATACCGTTCATCACTTCGGCCACCTGCGTCGGCCTATTCAGGCGGCGCCATCGCTTTTCCGCGCTGCGACATAACTTGAAGACCATCGTCAGGGTCGTCTCACGGGAGAGACAGCCTCGCGTTTTGGCCGTCCGCAGCCGCACCGTCGCAAAGGTGGATTCGATCGGGTTCGTCGTGCGCAGATGGACCCAGTGTTCAGCTGGGAAGTCATAGAACGTCAGCAAGGCCTCCCGATCTTTCCTCAGGCATTCTGCGGCCTTCGGATATTTGGCGCCGTAGGCGTCGACGAAATAGGTAAAGGCCTTCTCCGCCTCCGCTTTGGTTGGGGCCATCCAGATCTCATGCAGCCGCTGCTTCGCCTGTGGCTGCATGCTCTTCGGCAGCTTGTTCAAGATATTGGCGGTCTTGTGTACCCAGCAACGCTGTACCCGGGTGGCCCCAAAGACTTGCCGCAGCGCCTTCCAGAAGCCCAAAGCCCCATCGCCAATGGCCACCTTGGGTGCCAACACTAATCCATGGCGTTTGAGGTCCAGCAACAGTTCCTGCCACGACTGCTCACTCTCACGGTACCCATCCCAGATACCCAATAACTCCTTCCGGCCCGTGTCGTCCGCACCGATCACGACGAGGAGACATTGCTTCTCTTGCTCCATCCGGACTTCACAGTGCACGCCATCAGCCCAGAGATACACATACCGTTTCCCGGACAAGTCGCGCTGCTGCCACTGCTCCCGTTCGGTCTTCCAGGTCTCCTTCAGGCGGCTGACCGTGGTCGCGGATAACCCCGGCGCCTCCGGCCCCAGCAGCGCTTGCAGCGCCTCGGAGAACTCGCCGGTGGAGATGCCTTTTAAATAGAGCCATGGGATCAGCTCTTCCAGGCTTTTGGTCCGGCGCAAGTAGGGCGGGAGAATCGTCGAGGTGAACTGACGCCCTTGCCCGCTGCGATCCCGCACGCGCGGCATTCGAACAGGTACGGCACCAATCCCGGTCTGGATCTCCCGCTCGGGCAGGTGGCCGTTGCGGACCACCTGCCGGCGGCCTTGGTCGTCTCGATCAGCCGCATGCTCCACCACAAACCTCTCGACCTCGGCCTCAATCGCTTGCGCTAATAACTTTTTGGCGCCTCGTTGAAGCACCGCGGTCAAGGGGTCGTGGTCCTGAACCTCTGGTGTCTTCAACTCAATCCGTGTATCGTTCCTCATGGCGTATCCGCTCCTTTCGTGAAGGGTGATGATGTCAGCTATCATCTCAAGGATACGCCGCCTTCACTCTTTCGCCTATACACAACTTTCGATCATAACTCTGTGCGTTGCACGTATAGCCTCTCCTGCATGAGCAACCTCGACCAGGTCATTGAACTCCTCATTACATCAATTTCGTCTATTACGGCTGTGTATCAATTCGGTTCAACAGTTGACGGGAATGCCGACCCTAACAGCGATCTCGATATTGCGTTTCTCGCCGATAACCCTGTATCGCCGGTGCAACGATTTGAATTAGCACAGACCGTCGCGTGTGCTGTCCATCGTTCTGTTGACCTTGTCGATCTTCGGCAGGCGTCAACCGTCATGCGAATGCAGATCGTTGGAAAGGGCGAGTGTCTCTACTCACGCGATGATGCAGTTCGTCATACCTTTGAGATGTATGTGTATTCCTCGTACGCTCGTTTGAACGAGGAGAGGCGCGATATTCTCAAAGACATAGGCAACCGAGGAACGATCTATGCCTGATGGCGTGATCGTGAATAAAGCAGCCATCATCGAGCGATGCGTTGCTCGCTATCTGTTTCGATAGAGGGCTAGGGTTCGACTGTGAGCACTCTGATGTCAAACATCAGGTCTTTTCCGGCGAGTGGATGGTTGGTATCGACCGTGACAGAGGTATCTGTGACCTCCGTGACTTTAACGGGTTGCCCACCTTGGCCGGCTAATTGGGAGCCGACCTGGACGTCTGGTGGCATATTCTTTTTATTGACAGTCATCTTCTTTTCCGGAGCATATTCTCCATAGGCCTCAGCCGCTTCCACGAAGATCACGGCGTCGTCACCGGCCTTCATCCCGACCAGTTGCCGCTCAAGCCCGGAAATGAGTTGTCCCGTGCCCTGGGTAAAGGCAAGTGGCTCTTTGCCCACGTTCGAATCGACCTCGGTGCCATCAGGAAGGGTGAGGGTGTACTCAATGGTGACGTTTACGCCATCTGCGATTGTTGGCACTTCCTCGGTTTTGGATGTGCATGCGGAGAGAGGAATCAATGCGATGGTCAGTACGATGCCAATCAACGATTTCCAACGGTGCTGCATTCAGGAACTCCTTTCGCTCAATGGCTGGGTTTAAGACCGCTGGGATCGTATCATACCTACGAATACGGTGACAGGTGACGCGTGATGAAGATTGCTGAAATCACAACGTGGCCTTCGACGTTCCAGGAGGCGAAGGTTTTGCAGGAGACATTGTCCTGTCGTGTGGTGCGAAGAGATCATTTTCAGGTTATACACCGTGTGGCTGGAATCGATGTCGGATTCGAGGACGGAAATACGATCACGCAGGCTGCGGTGGTGGTCTTGGAGTTTCCGAGTCTTGTCGTGTTAGAACAGGCCATTGCACGGCGTCCGACGTCCTTCCCCTACGTGCCGGGGTTTTTATCGTTCCGTGAGTTGCCAGCGGTACTCGATGCGTTGCAGCAGTTAACGGTGACTCCCGATCTGTTGCTGTGTGATGGGCAGGGAATTGCGCATCCGCGGCGGTTCGGCATTGCGGCCCACCTCGGCGTGCTCACGGATGTGCCATCGATTGGTGTCGCCAAGTCAATTCTTGTCGGGACGCATGACGACGTACCGGAAGAGCGTGGGGCGTGGCGCCCCTTATGGCATCGAGAGGAGTGTGTTGGTGCGGCGGTACGAACGCGCGCCAAGACGCGACCTCTCTACGTTTCGATTGGCCACCGTATCAGTCTTGAGACCGCCATTGACTATGTGATGCGTTGTACGACAAGGTACCGGCTTCCTGAAACCACGCGTCACGCCGACAAACTTGCATCTGGTAGACGATGAATACGAAAGACGTTCGCAATGCTTGATCAATTATTCGTTTATCATCCCATGCCCTGGGTTGAGCAAGATTGGGCGCGAGCGAGCGGGCTCCCGTTGGAAGATGTGTGGTTTCAGGCAGCAGATGGGACCCGTCTTTTTGGATGGTACGTTCAGGCGTCCGCTCAGGCGCCTGTACTGCTGTGGTGTCATGGCAACGCCGGGAATATTACGCATCGGTTGGGAAATCTCGCGCAACTGTTCCGGCTGGGCTTCTCGGTGTTTCTCTTTGACTACCGAGGGTATGGTCGAAGTCACGGGCAACCGTCCGAGGCTGGAGATCGGAAGAGCACACGTCTGAACTCCAGTCACACTGATATATCTCGTATGCCGTCTTCTGCTTGAAAAAAAAAAAAAAACTCAAATACTCATGTTTTTGGCATTAATAGCAGAGTCTCAACAGTTCTATCATCCTGC
>CAJVYJ010000034.1 GCA_913009475.1 uncultured Actinomycetes bacterium
TCAGCCATTCATGTATTTGTCGGCGTTTAATGATTCGATTTTTTCAGAGTAATAAAACTAAAACTTTTTTCATATTTATTTTTTTATTTTGTTTTTTGCTTTTTTTTTTTTTTTTTTCAAGCAGAAGACGGCATACGAGATATATCAGTGTGACTGGAGTTCAGACGTGTGCTCTTCCGATCTCCATCAGAACCACTACTACAAGATGCAATTACAAAAAGAATAAAAGAGGGTTACACAGGCAAGAGAGCTGTACGTTCCGATGCTGTTAGATATTTAAAAATTATCCTTAGTGGTTCTCACGACCAGATGAAAAAAATAGAAGCTTCAGGTGAAATTAAAAAATGGACTAATGACTCATTGAGGTGGATAGGGGAACAATTTGGGAATGAAAATGTTGTTAAAGCTTCATTACACATGGATGAAAAGACCCCACACCTGCATATCGTTGTAGTTCCATTAACGAAAGAGGGAAAATTGTCGGCAAAAACAATCTTACGTTCACCGAAAATATATAAGCAGCTTCACACCTCTTATGCCAATAAAGTCGGCATAAAATATGGTTTAAAACGAGGAGAAGAAAGAAAGCCAGGAGAACAAAAAACACCCGTAACCACATTGAACGAATTTTATGACAGCATCAACCGAGCTGATGAAAGTAGAAACATAAAATTTGATATGCCACAAATAGAAAAACCAAATGGTTTAGATCTTGTTAAATTAACGAGCTGGACAGCTGAGCAGAACCAAAAAATACAAGAACAGTTACGTAGTGAAATTCAAAGAATACAAAGAGATCTTGATAAAAAATCCTTTAAAACAGCTGCAGAGATCATACGAGAAAAAAAGTTTAAAGAAGATGTTGAAATCAAACAGAATATGCTGAGCATTATCAAACAAGAAGAAGTAAAATCAGAAAACCTCAATGGAGAATTGCTGAAGCTGAAAAAACAATACGGAGACATCCAACAATCCAACAAACAAAACAAAGAGCATTTAAGAAATGTTTTAGAGGGAAGATATTCTAAAGAAAAAATAAGGCAACTAGCTCGACAATTAAACGCAAGGCTTATCAATGATAAAAATAAAGGTTTATCAATGTGATTGATATTTTTTTTGGTAAAAAGTAATAAAATCATTACTTTTGAGTTATATTTTAGTAAGAACGATGAAGATAAATAAAATTCTAAAGCTTTTAAAAGATGATGGATGGGAGCAAGTGGCACAAAAAGGAAGTCATAGACAATTCAAGCACTCTACTAAAAAAGGAAGAGTTACGGTTCCTGTGCATGGTAAAAATATTGATTTACCAAAAGGAACAGAAAGCTCTATATTAAAACAAGCAGGATTAAAATAAACTAATAATATGAAAAAAACTGTAAAAATCATAATTGAGAAAGCAACAGACGGATTTACCGCATATGTTCCAACGTTACAAGGATGTGTTACTTTTGGTAATAGTTTAGATGAAATTAAAGAGAATATCCAGGAGGCTATTTCCTTACAGCTTGAAGGGATGAAAGAAGATAACGAAGAAATTCCTTTTAACCTTCAAGAAGATTTTAATATTGAATTAAAACTAGACGTTGCACAAGTGTTTAATTTTTACCAAAGCATCAATTCGACTGGTTTTGCAAAAAGAATAGGAATGAGCCAAAGTCTTTTAAGCCAATATGTAAATGGTATTAAAAAACCTTCAGAAAAACAAGCAAGAAGAATACTAGAAGGTGTTGTAAACTTCGGTAGAGAATTAAGCCATATTCAAATTTGAAAAAGACACTATCCTTTTAATTGTTTAATTTTTTTCCGAAAGCCTTTAAACCCCAAACCTTTTAGCACAATAACCGCCTATTGATTTAGTGATTTTATTATCATTTTTATCCAACCTTATTTCATAAAATATTTTTGTTAATTCATTCTCACTGTATTGTTCCAAAACTTTTCCAGCTTGTGTTTTGGTCAACATAAATTCATTAATCAAAACACCATATTGTTTGGCTTTATTATCTTGAAAATCAATCATTTTCTGGAATGATTTTTGTTTAATATAAAAAGTGATTTTTTTAAAGCTTCGCCCTTGTTTATGAGCTTTATAAGTGAAAGATATGTCAGCATTTAAATCTTTCCTTTTAAAGTCTTTTTCTGCTACTTTTAAAACATTTATCTCAAAGTCAGTCCAATTTTTATAACTTTCTTTTTGAGTTTTTGGATTGTATAGATAAAGCATGGTTTTTAATTCTAATATATCAAACTCTTTAACTCCACCATTAAAAGTTTTCCATTGACTTAATATTTCGTAAAGCCTTTTACTAAATTTTGAGGACAGACAAAGAGCAACATCCAGTTGAAATAATGTAAAATTGCTTTTTAAATATACCAAATAAGGGTGTAACTTTTCTGATATTTCAATTTCAATCAATCCTTGTCCTTTAATGTACTCGCAGCTTGAAAACATCGCTATCTGCAACAAATTACCATTTGGTTTAGTAATCTCGTAAATGGATTTCATTATTCCTTTTGTTGCTTCAGTATAATTAGAGTAGTCTGTTGAAGTTCCAGTCTCTCGTTGTAGGTCAGCTATAGAAATAACATACTTTTCTTTTGGGTTTTTCGATATCTGTTTAAGTACAGAGTAAAATAAATTACGCTGTAAAGCAGTATATTCAAACCTTGCAGATGTTAATTGATTGTCTTGTGCTATTAATTGTGTGTTTTCCATAATAATAATTGATTTTTATTACTACAAATATAGATAAAAAATAGTATTTTATACAAGCCTAGTATATATAATTATTTTAAAACAGACATTTCCTCGTAGTTCAACAGACATTTCCTCGTAGTTCACAGACATTTCCTCGTAGTTCACAGACATTTCCTCGTAGTTCACAGACATTTCCTCGTAGTTAGGTGTCTCAACTATTTAATTATCAATAACTTGCAATTAGATCGGAAGAGCGTCGTGTAGGGAAAGAGTGTAGATCTCGGTGGTCGCCGTATCATTAAAAAAAAAAACATCATATATATCATATAAATATGAGAGAGATGGAAGCGATTTGCCGGTATGAGGAAGCTATTCCCACTCGATAGTACTAGGCGGCTTGGTACTGATATCATAAACTACCCTGTTCACATTCGGTACTTCATTTATTATCCGCGCGGATAATTTCTCCAGAACTTCATAGGGCAAGCGCACCCAGTCAGCCGTCATCGCGTCCTCGGACGTGACTGCGCGGATAGCGATGGGGTAGGCATAGGAACGTTTGTCACCTTTAACCCCCACACTTTTAATTGTCGGCAATACCGCGAATGATTGCCAGATTTCTCGGTAAAGGCCGGCCCGCTTGATTTCTTCAGTGACAATCGCGTCCGCTTCTCGTAAAATTTCCAGTCTTGCTTCGGTAATTTCGCCGATAATACGAACAGCCAGTCCGGGGCCGGGAAAAGGCTGACGCCAGACTATCTCTTCAGGCAAACCTAACTCTTCACCGACGACCCTGACTTCATCTTTGAATAATAATCTTAGCGGCTCAACTAGGCTGAAGTGAATATCTAAAGGGATGCCTCCGACATTATGATGAGTTTTAATGCGCGCCGCGTCTTTAGTGCCGCTTTCAATAACATCAGGATAGAGGGTGCCTTGCACTAGAAAGTCGACGTTTTCCATGCGCTCGGCTTCAGCTTCAAAGACTCTTATAAATTCTTCCCCGATTATAACTCGCTTTTTTTCCGGATCGGTTACACCGTCTAACTTACTTAAAAAACGTTTTTTGGCATTAACATGAATGAGATTAATGTGAAAATGTTGACGAAAAGTGGCTTCTACTTGCTCGGCTTCCCCTTTTCTTAGCAAGCCGTGGTCAACGAAGACACAGGTAAGTTGGTCGCCGACAGCCTTATGGACTAGTAGCGCGGCTACCGCGGAATCAACTCCACCGGACAACCCGCAAATAATTTTGTTTTTGCCGACTTCTTTTTGAATAGCGATTATTGCTTCTTCGATCATGGATACGGTTGTCCAACTGGGTAGGCAGTTACAAGCTTCGTAAAGAAAATTCTTAAGGATATCCAGCCCCTTTTCCGTGTGGTTGACCTCCGGGTGAAATTGGACTCCGTATAATTTATCTGTTCGATTTTCCATAGCCGCGACCGGAGCCCCCGGGGTCAAGGCGGTTTTTTTAAAACCGGGTGGGGCCTTGACAACGCTGTCTTGATGGCTCATCCAAACTGTTTGTTTAGGGCTTAGATGTTTAAATAAATAGTTATTTTTATTTATGGTCAGAGTAGTTTTTCCGTATTCGTTTTGTCCGGTTTTCGTTACCTTGCCGCCGATAAGATGAGCCATTAATTGCATGCCGTAACAGATACCGAGAATAGGAATACCTAGTTTAAAGATATCGGTATCAACCGTAGGTGTATTTTCCAGATAGACACTGGCCGGCCCGCCGGAAAGTATTATGCCACTGGGCTTAAGGGTTTTGATTTCCGCCGCTTTAATGGTGTGGGGGACGATTTCAGAGTAAACTTTGCATTCTCGAATGCGCCTGGTAATCAGCTGCGCGTACTGTGCGCCGAAGTCGATTACTAATATTTTTTGGTCCGGTTTTTTAGCCATTGATCATCATCCGTGTTGTTTACTTTTTTTGCTTATATTAATTTATCGTTATTTTTAGTGCCGGCGAAGATTCTTTTGTGGTAGAGACGTTGCATGCAACGTCTCTACATAGTTCTCATATCTCATGCTCACCTGCCCTGTCCCCGCAACTAGTTGCGGGGACTTACCCCATGCCGACTTTTTGCGCTTTTTGCAGTAATTTACCTTCACTTTTTAAAGAGGGGGCAACCATAAGCTCAGCTTTTTGAAAGGCTTTGATATTTTCATAGCCGCATGTCGCCATCGAGGTACGCAACGCTCCGAAAAGATTTAAAGTTCCATCGTTTTCATGAGCGGGCCCCAGCAGTATTTCTTTTAAAGAACCGGCGATTCCGGTTTGGACCCTGGTTCCACGCGGTAGTTCCGGATGAAAAGTCGCCATACCCCAATGGAAGCCCCGACCCGGCGCTTCGTCAGCCTGCGATAGTGGTGAACCGATCATAACCGAGTCGGCCCCGCAAGCGATAGCCTTAGCGATGTCACCACCAGTACGCATACCGCCATCGGCGATGACGTGTACATATTCACCTGTTTCATCCAAGTGGCGCGTACGGGCCGCTGCCGCGTCGGAAATCGCTGTCGCCTGAGGCACACCCAAGCCTAAAACTTGTCGGGTGGTACAAGCGGCTCCGGGCCCGACACCAACCAATACCGCTAGAGCTCCGGTGCGCATTAGATGCAGTGCCGTTGAGTAAGAGCAGCAGCCGCCAACTATAACTGGAATATCCAGGGAAGAGATAAAATTATTCAGATCAAGGGGTTTAACGATTGTTGAAACATGCTCAGCGCTAACTACCGTGCCTTGAATTATGAGGATATCCAAACCGGCTTCCAGAGCGTATTTATAATATTGTTCAACTCGTTGTGGTGTCAGCGATGCCGCGGTAATCACGTTTTGGCTTTTAATCTCTTTAACACGTTTTGCTATCAGTTCAGGTTTAATGGGTTCACGATAGATTTCCTGTAAGCCTCGCGTTGCTTCTTCTTTGGGTAAACCGGCAATGCGTTCAAAAACCTCATCCGTGTTGTCGTATCGGGCTTGAATGCCTTCGAGATTAATAACGCCGAGGCCGCCCAGTTTCCCCAGTTTAATTGCTATCTTGGGATTGACGACGCCATCCATAGCCGAGGCCAGCACCGGCAGCTGAAAATGAAATTTATCTAGTTGCCAGGAGATATCTATGTCTTGTGGGTCCCTGGTACGGCGGCTGGGGACAATAGCGACATCGTCAAAGCCGTAAGCTCTGCGCCCAAATTTACCTTTACCAATTTCGATTTCTCCGTCCATGCTTCCTCCGTTGCTTAAGATTATTTAAAAAAAACCAGGCAGTCCTGGTGTAAAAAAACGATTAGTAGGTTATTAAATTTGGCCGATGAAACAAAAACCTCTCCCCCTTGCCAGGAATCTGTCTAGTATAACGCTTAGAATATTTGGAACAAGATTAGACAGCCGCCTATAGTTTTTGAGTTTAGCACTAGCTTAATTTTAGTGTCAATAGAAAGGTTGGCTCATTGATCAAATTAAATAGGTTATATTTAATTTACCGGTTGTCCGGTGGCGTTCGATGATGACTTCCGTCGCGAAGAGCTTCATTAAATTTTTTCTGTTTAAAACAGATTCAGTCGGACCGTAGTTTGTTATTTTTCCTTTTTTCATTAAAATCAACCGACGACAGAAGTTGGCCGCTAAATTAAGATCATGCATGACCGCGACTACCGTCCGTCCTTGACGTTTATTTAAATCAGCGACTAAACTCATAATCTCCAGTTGCCGGCTGATATCTAAATGAGAGGTCGGCTCATCCAATAGCAAAATAGCGGCTTCCTGAGCCAGAGCTTGAGCAATCAATACTTTTTGCTTTTCTCCGCCGGACAGCTGCACGTAAAAGCGTTTTTTTAAATCAGTTAAGCCGACTTCATCCAAGGCTTGATGGATTATCGCGTCGTCCTTTGCGGTCAATGATGAGAAACGCCCCATATAAGGATGGCGCCCCATCGAAACCATCTCCCAAACTGTAAAAGGAAAGGCGGCTGTGAGTTCCTGAGGGACCACCGCTACCTCTTTGGCTATTTGTAGGCGCGACATTTCGCCCAGATGCTGTTGGCCAAGATAAACTTCACCTTGCTGATATTTTAGACTGCGGCAAATCATCTTTAACAAGGTGGTCTTACCGCTGCCGTTGGGGCCGACTATGCCGACAAAATCACCGGTTTCGATTTCTAAATCGATACCGTCCAGGGCGGGAATACCGTCATAGGCAAAGCGCAAATTTTCAATTTTTATAGCGGTCGAGCTATTAATAGATGCCTCCTTTGCGTCTTCTAAGCAGAAATAAAAAGAAGGGCGCGCCGAATAAAGCGGTCGTAATGCCGACCGGGATTTCCGAGGGTGCGATGACTATACGGGAAATTGCATCGGCCAAGACCAGAAATAAAGCTCCCGACAGCGCTGAGCCTAAGATTAAAAAACGATGCTCGGCTCCGATGATCAATCTCATTAAGTGAGGGACTATCAGACCGACAAAACCTATAAGGCCGCTGACCGAGACGGCGGCGGCGGTCATTAAAGAAGCTGCGATTATCAGGATTCTTTTGGATACTTCGACATTGACGCCTAATTGGCCGGCGCGTTCGTCGCCGAGGACCAATAAATTCAGGTCTCGGGCGAAGATGAGTGCTATGAACAGGCCAAACAACAGAAAAGGGAAGGCAACTGATAAGTGTAGCCAACTACGGCCGGAAAACCCGCCCATCAGCCAGAATATCGCTCCCTGCAACTCACGGCTACTGGTGACCATGATCAGTGAAGTCATAGCGGAAAAGAAGATGCCTACGGCTACTCCGGAGAGTAGTAGGCTGGATACGGAGATCTCTCCCCGGACTTTCGCGATGTTATAGACGAGCAAAACTGTTAAAATGGCGCCGATAAAAGCCAGCGCCGGTACGGCTAAAAAACCAAAGAAAGTTGTGCCGACTCCCAGCATTAAAGCTAAAGTAGCACCTAGCGCGGCGCCGGAAGAGATGCCGATAATATAAGGGTCGGCCAGAGAGTTGGCAAATATTCCCTGGAAAATAACGCCGGCTACCGCCAGAGAAGCGCCGACTACCAGTCCTAATAAAACCCGCGGCAGTCTGATTTGAAATATAATCACCTTGGCGGCGCTGTCTATATCGCTTAGATTAATAAAATGGTCCAGTCCCGGCGTATGGCCGGCAATTATTTTGGCTACTTGAAAAAAGGGAACCGCTACCGCCCCTATGGCGGTAGCGGCTACCGTTGTCAGCAAAAGCGCCAGCGCTAAAATTAATAGAACCGCTACTTTCTTTCGCGAACTGGTTATAACCATCTTCTTATTCTCCTGCTGCCTTGAATTTATCAGGATAAAGCTTGGCGGCCATCAGCTCTAAGCCATCGACTAAACGAGGACCCGGACGTAGGAACAAGTTTTCGTCTACGACATAAACTTTACCGTTCTTCACTACCGCCAAGTCGCTGTAGCCGGGACGCTTATTGATATCCGTTGGATTAGCCATGCTGCCGCTGGCGGCAAAGTAAACATCAGGGTTATCTTTGACCAGTTGTTCCAAACTATACTGCGGATACTGTTGTTTTTGAGTAGCGGCTACATTAATACCACCGGCTTTAGCGATTAAGTCATTAACAAAAGTGCCGGCGCCCGCGGTCGACAGCGGCTGGCCGTAGATTTCAAAGAAGACCTTTTTCTTGGCTGAGCCGGATACTTTTGACTCGACTTTTTTAATCCGCGCTTTTAGTTTACCCACTAATTTATCAGCCTGATTCCGGTGGCCGGTCAGTTTCCCTAATTTGGTAATGTCGTCTAAAACCTCATTTAAGTTCTTAGCGTCGGAAGTATAAATAGTTATTCCGGCTTTCTTCAATCGTTGGCTAATGGGCGCTTGAATACCGCCTGTCGCTACAACCAGATTAGGTTTCAGCGAGATGATTTTTTCCACATTGGGGGTAGAAAATCCGCCGATTTTGGTTTTAGTTTTGGCTTTGGCCGGATAGTCATCGAACTTGGTAACACCGACTATCTCCTTATCAAGTCCTAAGGCAAACAATATTTCGGTATTGCCCGGCGACAGGGAGACGATTTTAGTTGGTTTCTTATCCAACTTTACAGTTTTACCGGCATCGTCAATAACCTTAAATGACGGTTGACTTTTGGAAGTGGATATTTTCTTAACGCTCTGACCGGAACAAGCCGCCAGCAGCGAGATAAGCGTTAGCCCCACTAAGAATAAGATTAAAACCCTATATTTCTTAAGCATATACAACTCCTTATTTTAATTGGAAATATTTGACAATAAACAAAATAAACCTCTCAAAAAAGAGAGGCTTATCAGTAATCATTAAATTTCATAATTATCACCTCACTCCACGAAGGTGTTTTTAGGCGGGTGCCTAAAAACATCATCATCTGGGTCGGTCTCCTGGCTTCCGGATCATTGCCGGCCCCAGCCTTCCCTGGTTAAAGGTGGCGTTTTGAGGTGGCTCCCCGGTTACAGTGGCGGGTCCGCGCTGGATTTGCACCAGCTTCCCCGATGCCAAAACTTACTTGGCATCACCCAAACACTTAACTTATTAACCTAAATTATAATCAAAAATATTTTATAAGCAATCACTTATTACGGAATACCTTTAACTAATTTAACTTACGCTACTTAATTATAAAAATTTGCTGTAATTACCAACCAAGCATAGAACAATTCTTAAGAATTGTTCTATGCTTGGTTGGTCGTAAAGAGTTTTTTCAATAGCGGGTTTATTGGGGCGAAAAGCTTGATTTTTATATTGACTGATTGATATGGCAGGCCATATTATAATAGTAATGGAAAATAACAGCCTCAAAATCAGTGATTAAATGGTTGTAATAAACGTAAATCATTTAAGCAAAAACTACGGTGATGTTAAAGCGGTTGACGATATCTCGTTTGCTGTTGACAAGGGCGAGATATTTGGTGTGATCGGTCCTAACGGTGCCGGAAAAACCGGCGAGCTACTGCACACCTTCTCTCAACCATCTACGCTTGCATTGTCCTTGTCACTGCCGACCACGGTCGGGAATCCAGTCTTCTACTAAAGTTCTCTGTAGTCGCAAAGCTTGCTTTGCTTATTAATTATCAGAGCGAGCTCTGATGCTACTCGCTCCCCTTAACCCTCAATCTTTCTATATTACCGGCTCCCCAGTCGAGCCGGTAATGACAAACATGAATGATTATTAATCAGTCCCGAATTGACAATAAAGGAGACCCGTTGTGCAACAAGATTGTTGTATAACAATCTTGTTGCAAATAAATATAGCAATCGGAACTTCTTTTCGGGTTCTGCGTAGCAAGTTATATCTATTTAATAATTAAGCCGCTCCGGTACGCTGTTTTTAGCCAGATATTCTTTGACTTGTTTGATGGAAAGCTCGCCGAAGCACTCCCCCCTGGTTCGTGCCTCCAAGATTGACCGTTGGCTGCTAGTATCATTTTCTTTTTTAATATCATTAGTCTTCCAACGCTTTTTCTGTAAGATAGCCCTTAAAAGCCGCTAACATAATTTTTCTCAATAATTAAATTACTTACATATAATTGACTGCTAGCTGTATTATTTAATAAAATGCTTGTAATAATAGAAGAAGGTTAAAAAGAGTTGTTATGCGAATAAGGAGAATGCAAATGGCAGATAATTCAACAACAGCGATACTTGTTATCGAGTTTCAAAAGACCTGGACGGAAAGAAGTTTTTTTCATGGGCTAATAAAGAAAGAATATGAATTAAAAAATGTATACCAAAATACAAAACAATTATTGAAAGTTGCTAGAAAAAATGGTCTTAAGACAATACAGTCGCCTTTCATACTGGATAAAAATGACAAAGAAAGATATAAAAAAATCCCCTTTCTTCCAAAACTATTTGGTCAATTTACTGCAAATACATGGAGGGCAGAATATACAGAAGGTATATTTGATAAATCTGATATCGAAGTAAAAGGAAGGACGGGATTTGATAATACTAAAGGTAGCAACCTCCAAAACATACTCAAAGAAAATAAAATTGAGAAAATATATTTTATAGGTTTCACGACCGACCACTGTGTGGCTGAAACTATGGATACACTTTTGTCTAATGGGTATGAATGCATATTAGTATCTGACTGTACGGCTACAAGAAATAGTAAATTACAGCAGAAATTTGAAAACAAGTACTTGTCTATTGAGAGTAAACAAATTATAGAAAAAATTGCAAATTTGGTATAACAAGGCGCTTCATAGCGGCAGGTGAGCTTAGTCGTTATGCGAATAAATTAATTTGTGGTATGATATATAGTAATACCAGAGGAGGTGCCTCGGTGTGGGTAAAGCAAAAATCGCAATCACTTTAGATAAAGAATATGTTGAACAGATTGATAGAATGGTCGACGAACGTATCTTCCAAAATCGTAGCCAAGCGGTTCAAGAAGCCGTATCGGATAAATTGCGGAAAGTGAAGCAAGGCCGACTGGCAACAGAATGCGCAAAACTTGATCCGAATTTCGAAAAAGCTCTGGCCGATGAAGGACTAAGTAAGGACCTCGCCACATGGCCGGAATACTAAAGGGCGAAATCAGGTGGGCGGACCTTAATCCTGTTCGAGGCCGCGAACAGGCGGGACTGCGGCCGGTGCTGATTCTAAGCCACGACGTGTTTAACGAGCGTTCAGGAACAGTTATAGCTGTCGCGATCACGAGTCAACCTCAACGTGCCGGTTTTCCATTAACTCTTGAATCACGCGCTGATTTGCCGAAGAAATCTTGGATAAAGATCAGTCAAATTCGAACGCTTTCTGTAGAACGAATCGGCAAACTAATCAGTAAGGCTTCGCATAAAGAGCTCGCTCAAGTTATCGAAGGGTTAAATGAAATCATCGCATAACGATTCGTTCCAGTGTTTGCTGCCGCTGCTATTGTTCGGCAATAGCGCCCGCTGAATTTTAGCGTTATATTCAGAAACAAACCAGTAACATATGTAACCTAAGCGGGTACATTAATAATTTAGTCGGACCGGTACGTTGTTTTTGGACAGATATTCTTTGACTTGTTTGATGGAGAGCTCTCCGAAGTGGAAGAGGGAAGCGGCCAGGACGGCGTCGGCGTCAGCCTCGACAATGACTTCCAAAAAATGTTCCAGCTTGCCGGCGCCGCCGGAAGCGATGACGGGAATATTGACCGCCTTGGTGACAGCCCTGGTTAACGGCACATCGTAACCGGCTTTAGTGCCGTCACAATCCATACTGGTCAGCAGGATCTCACCGGCACCCAGGCGCTCGACTTCCTCGGCCCAGGCGACGGCGTCCAAGCCGGTCGGCTTGCGGCCGCCGTTTATATAGACTTCCCATTTATCACCCACTTGGTCGGTTTGGCGCCGGGCGTCGATAGCGACAACAGTGCATTGGCTGCCGTACCGCCGGGCCGACTGGGAAATTATTTTCGGGTCATGGATAGCGGCGGAGTTGATGGAGATTTTATCGGCTCCGGCCGAGAGTAAGCGCCGGATGTCTTCATTGGTACGGATGCCGCCCCCGACGGTGTACGGGATAAATACCTGTTCCGCCGTACCTTTAGCGATGTCGATAATGGTGTCGCGTTGCTCGTGCGAGGCGGTAATATCGAGAAAGACCAATTCATCGGCGTTCTCTTTATCATAGACGGCGGCCAGCGCCACCGGGTCCCCGGCGTCGATTAAATTGACAAAATTTATTCCCTTAACTACCCGACCGGCTTTAACATCGAGGCAGGGAATTATTCTCTTGGTTAACATCTTAAATCGCTAGCCTTTCGCCGCTTCGAGAGCTTGCGGCAGTGTGAATGATTTTTCATATAAAGAGATCGGAAGAGCACACGTCTGAACTCCAGTCACACTGATATATCTCGTATGCCGTCTTCTGCTTGAAAAAAAAAAAATGAAAATAAATAAAATAAAAAATAAAAAAAAAAAAAACATATCTCTAAGACCACACGCGTACATGCAGTCGTCAGTGTAATAAGACTATCCACGATGTATGTAACGTC
>CAJVYJ010000035.1 GCA_913009475.1 uncultured Actinomycetes bacterium
TATAATCACGTACGGTTTTGACTATATAAGGCCTGGGAACTTCGCCTCCATTGGCAATAGTGGAAGCGACAATAGCCATTTGTAGCGGTGTAACCAGGGTCTTACCTTGACCGACAGCCGTCCAAGCCAACAAAACCTTGTCCATCTCCGACGGCTTGGGCAAACTGCTTGTCTTGGTAGGCAACGCAAATTTCAGAGATTGATTGAATCCAAATTTCTCAGCTGTCTTAACTAATAATTCAGCGCCCAATTTGAGGCCTACTTGAGCGAAGATGGTATTAGTCGAATAAGCGAAAGCGTTGCTGAGGGTCATGCGGCCGCCCTCTTCACCGGCGAAGTTTTTAACAGTACTGCCGTCGACCCGTAAGACAGCCGGGCCGTTAAATATGGTATTGGCTCTTATTTTAGTATTAGCGAGAGCGCTGCCGGCGGTGATGATTTTAAAAGTCGAGCCGGGAGGATAAAGGCCTTGAACGGCGCGATTAATAAGCGGGCTGCCGCTGTCCGTTGATATCTTGGACCAATCGGTATCTATACGATTGGGGTCAAAACTCGGCTTGCTTACCATGGCAAGAATGGCTCCGGTTTTTGGCTCCATGACGACAATGGCACCTTTCCTGTTACCCAATGCCTGCCAAGCGGTCTGTTGAATGGCTGAATCGATGGTTAAGGTTAAATCATTGCCGCGATGGCGTCGATTTACAAGAGAGCTGAACCAGTCCTCAAAATCAACATACTTGTTCTCATTAAGCAACCAAAAATTATAACTCTGTTCAATCTGGCTGCGGCCTCTGTCCGGATTCCAATAACCGGTTATGGCGGCGTAGGTCTCTCCTAAAGGATAACGGCGCTTAAAAACACCGTCCTTGGCGACACTTTCCGCTAAAACCTTGCCGTCAGCGGTAAAAATAGAACCGCGGTGCATAGAATATTCCGCTAAGAGCCGGCGATAATTACCGGGGTGATCGTTCAACGAAGCGGAGAACGCCTGTCGATAGGTCAAAGCCGATATGAGCAATATGAACAATGAAGCCGTTAACCAAAAAATTATCTTAATTTGTTTGCCCATAATCACTTTCGTTGTTGTTGGATACGGATATAATAATGCCCAACAGAATAAAATTAGCTACCATGGAACTGCCGCCGTAGCTGATAAACGGCAGAGTCACTCCGGTTAAGGGTATTATTTTAATAACGCCGCCGATGATTACTATGACCTGAAAACCCAAGGAAAAGATTAGTCCGGCAACTAGAATACGGCCAAAAATATTCGTTTGAGATAGTGATATATAGAAACCCCGGAAGACAAAATACAGATAAGCTAAGAGCAACGCCGCCGTTCCCGCCAGGCCGAGTTCCTCGCCGATGGATGAAAAGATAAAGTCAGTTAAAATGGCCGGCATATGTATGCGGGTACCGAGAAAACCGGAGCCGAGACCGGTGCCGGTCAACCCCCCTGCAGCCAGGGCGAAAAGTGATTGCGCTACCTGATAAAAGCTGCCGCTGACATCCGAGGGTAATTGGTGGAGCCAAATATCAACCCGAGTTTGCACATGATGAAAGAGAAAATAAGATAAGATCGCTCCGATTATAAAGAGGATGATGCCAACCGAGACATAACTACCCCGGCCGGTGGCGATATAGATCATGGCTAAGAAAAGGCCAAAAAACAGTAGTGAAGAGCCCAGGTCTTTTTCAAAAACCAGCACCGCCAAAGAGATCGCCCATATGGCCAACAACGGGCCGAAATAGCGCATCTCCGGCCAAGCGATGCCCATTATTTTATGGGTAGTCGCTCTTAGTAGTTCTTGTTTCTCATAAAGATAGGCGGCAAAAAATATCACTAAAAAAAGCTTGGCGAACTCAGCCGGTTGGATGGAGTGGCCTCCGACACTTAACCACAACTTAGCGCCGCCGACTTCGAAACCGAATATAATAGGGGCGAGCAATAAAATTAAGCCGATGAGGCCAAATATGTATTTGTAATCGGCCAAGCGGGAGTAGTCATTTAAAATCAGCAGTGTAAAGACCATTGCGGCCAGCCCTATGGCTATCCAAATAACCTGGGTGCTGGAGACGTCGGGGCGCAAGCGAAAAATCGTTAAGGCGCCGATACCGACGAAGAAAAAGGTAATCGGCAATAAAGTACAGTCCGCGAATGGAGCTTTCAGTCGTACGGCTAAATGGGCCAGAAGGAAAAATATTGCCAAAGTAATCGGCAAACGCAGGGAAAATAAGTCCCAATAACCTTTGGTGGCCAAAGAGAGCTCCAAAAATCCAATAGACATGATTATGAAAACAAATATGATGCCGAATAATTCGCGATTGCGGCTTTTAAAAACATCCATAAACCATCACTTGTCACTCTCTTTAAAAGATTCAATATCTTTAAGTGTCGCCTTGGTATTAGCCAGGCCCCCGACTACTATCCCCTTTTCAATGCGACGGCGATAATAATCAGGCAGTTCTTTTAGCGGCAGGTCTGTTGATTTAGATAGTTTAAACAGAGAATAACCCATTATAGTTGCCGGCAGTCCCTGAAATATGGCGACCCTTTGCCGGTGGGGGCCGATAAAATAAACTTTTTGTAATCCGAATAAGAAAAATTTCAGCGTTAACGCCAACACAACCAAGGTTATAAACATAAAGGTCAGCCAGCGGCGTACGGGGAACTCTCTCTTACGTTTATCGGCCTCTAAAATATCAACTATTATAACAGTGATGTTATCGTATCCGCCTTTTGTGTTGGCCTTGTTCACCAAGAGTTTAGCCGCTTCGTTGCGGTCAAGGACACTGACGGTATTTGCGATTTCTTTATCGTCCAGCATAGTCGTCAAGCCGTCCGTACACAGCAGCAGGCGGTCGCCCTTTTTAATTTTTATGGAAGATATATCGGTATCCAGCTCCTCCTGTCCGCCTATCGCCCTGGTGATTACATGCTGCTTAGGGTGAGAGCGGGCAGCTTGAGCGCTGATTTTGCCTTCTTTTACTAATCTGGCCACCAGTGTATGGTCTTCAGTGAGTTGAGATAATTTACCTTGTCTGAATAGATAAGCGCGGCTATCACCGATATGGCCCAGCCACAGGTTGTTACCGACAAAGGTGGCTAATGTAAGCGTAGTGCCCATGCCTCGTTGATTAATATTATGTTTAGCCTGCTTGATAATCTGTTCGTGAGCGATTTTAAAAGCTTTTTTTATTTGTTCAGCTGCCGGCTTGATTTTTTTTAGATTGCGAGCCACTGATTTTAAAGCGATGTTGCTGGCGACTTCTCCGGCCAGGTGACCGCCCATACCGTCAGCCACCGCAAAGACATTGCCTTTGACCAGGTAATTGTCTTCATTTAATTCGCGATTGCGACCGACATCACTCAGGGCGGCATGTTTTAGCACTAACATTATTTCTCCTGGAAAATTAAATGATTACGGCCTATCTGAATATTACTGCCGGGTTGTAGCGGAACTTTTTCGGCCGCCATATGTTTATCGACCAAGGTTCCATTGGTGCTGGAAAGGTCTTCTATATAATAACGGCCGCCTTCTTCGTAGACGCGGGCATGGAACGCGGAAACAGAATCATCGTTAAGGACTAAAACGTTGCGTTCATCTCTACCTATCGTAATTGCTTTTTTTATTGCCAACAAGCGAGGGCGCTTAAATTCGGGACCGGATTCAACCTTGAGCCATGCCTGTAAATTATTGGTTTTGGTCTTTGAATATCTCAGGTCTTTAGCTATTAAAAAAAGCAACCAAAATAAGAATAGATAGATGAGTGCCAGGAAAGAATATTTAAGTATAAATATAGTTAGATCTATCACTCTTAACTCCGAAAGATAAAGTTGCTTTTTCCCAGAGTTAAACAGTCTTCGTCTTCAAGTACTCCGGTTGTTATCGGAATCTGATTTATCTGGGTGCCGTTAGTGCTGTTTAGGTCAGTTATTACATAAGAAGGTCCTTCACGTTCTAAACGTGCGTGACGTCTGGAGACGCTGGGGTCATCGACTACCATGTCGTTATTAGCTTGGCGGCCTATGTAGATCGTTTCTCCTTTAAGCGCAAAGCGCTTGCCTGTTTCCAGATGAATTAAGACCGCCTCTTTTTTACTGGCGTAAAGGCCCAATTCCGCCGCTTCCGCCGGTGATAGTATTTGTGTATGTCCGCCCACGTCGGCGTTGTCGGTCCGGGGGTTCGCGTCTTCAACTAAGCTGGACGTAATCCTTACCTCTCCCAATTTCAGTGAGGCATCAACGGCAAAATTTATAACCAGGCCGGCAGGCAGTCGATATTGTTTGGCTTGAGCCTGTGCCACCAGGTAACTTTTTAGTTCGGACGCGAGAGATTCCGAAAAAGCTGATATTTTTTCATAGTCGGACTCGGAAAGAAAAACCTGGTAGTTATTGGGAGCGTAGATCTCCTCTATACCTACGGTCTTGGAGCGGTCCATCTCCTTGGTGAGTTTTTTTGCCAACTCAACCGGTTGTAGGGCCGACTTAAATTGGCGATTAAAAAAACCTTCAAATAGATTTTCTAATCTCTTTTCAATCTCCTGAAATATAGCCATTTTTTCTCCGTGGTCCAGACCCCATCTTCTTTAATTTTACTCTGCCGGTATGGGGATGATAAAAAATCAGCAATAAAGCTAATACTATTATAAAAGAAAAAGACATTGACTGCATGAAATTAGGTGAAATTGGTTGCCACAGATGGAGATATGCCGGCGCTGACTGGTAAGCCAGGATAAGTGTCACGGTAGCGGCGGCGAGGCCGAGAAGTTTCATTGTCAGTTTTTCCACTCTACTTATTAAGCCGCCGACAAAAGCAGCCAGCGCCCAAGCGCCTAGTTGCCAAAATACCATTGGGTTAAAAGCTCTTATCAGAACGGGGCCGGTTGTTGGGATGAAACTCATGATGCCGTTTATATGAAAGTTGATTTCAAAGGCGGCTATCGCGATAAAACTGAGAGCGGAGATAAGCGGAGCGGCATTACCCTCCAGCGTTACCGCCGCACCGATAGGAATTATAAAGGGTATGCCGGCGGCTAAAAACAAAGGAGCGATGAACGGTAATGTTGCCGGCAGCGGCCGTTTTCCGGCAAATACATACCAGTAGACGCCAAAAAGCAAAGCGGTAAGAGCGGCGCCAAGTAATGATATAAACGCGGCGGCTAAGGTTATGAAAGCAGCAGCCGCAAGCCAACCCAGATGGGGGAAGATCAAGCCGGTAAAAAAAATAAAAGCGGCAAAACCATAGATTATCAGACTGTTGAATTGGCTATAATTAAACCCAAACCACAAGATGGCAATGGCCAAGGCGGCAAAGATACCTAATCTGGCGGCTATGTGCCCATATTTATCCGTCAGAGCAGCTGCTTTTAAGCGAAAATATGTAATCGGCTGAGTGTTTGGATTAATCTCTTCCACAGGTGTAGGGAAATCTATGGCCGCTCGCAGGATAGTTTGAGGCGACTGATTAGAGCGACGGTATCTCTCCAATTTATAGCGAAAATCAGTGGCGAGGTCATAGCGGTCGCCGGGGAATTTTTCTAATGCTTTTAAGATAGTTTTGCTTAATTGAGCACTTATTTTACTATTAAGCTCAGCTGGAGGCTCAGGGTCGAGGTTTAAGATTTTAAGCACAGCCGCTGCCGGCGTATCCGCGTTAAAAGGGTTGATGCCGGTTATCATCTCGTAGAGTACAACGCCGAGGGACCAGACGTCACTGCGCTCATCAACCAGTTGGCCATCGGCTTGTTCCGGCGACATATAGGTAAAAGTGCCGGCAATAGTGCCCTCCCGGGTCACCGGCACTCCTTTCAGTTTAGAGACGCCGAAATCCATTACTTTGACCCGCCCGTCAGGCATCAACATCAAGTTAGCCGGTTTAATATCGCGGTGGATAACGTTATTTAAGTGGGCATTCTCCAGCGCTTGGCATACTTCAATGGTTATTGCTATAGCAATCTCAGGCTTAAGCGGTGAGTTATCCTCTAAATATTCTTGGAGGGTTATGCCTTCAATAAACTCCATTATCAGGTAGTAGAAATCCTCAGTCTCCTCAAACTCGTATAAAGTTACAATATTGGGATGGTTAAGCAGAGCCACGGTGCGCGCTTCATGCAGAGCTCGAAGAGCGGTTTTTTTGCGGGCGGGGATGGCTTTGATGGCAACCACTCGCTCCATGCGCCGGTCAAAGGCTTTTAATATTTCTGATGAACCGCCGCGGCCGATGGTCTCAAGTATCTCATAGCGGTCAAGTAGTAGATTGGTTGGCATTATAGAGACAATCCTATCATAGTAGGGGATGAGGTCAAATGGAGGCGAGAAGAGAAAAAACGTTAGGGCGTGAGGCGTTAGGGCGTGAGGGCGCAAAACGTGTAGGGGCGAGGCGGATGGGTGACGGAGTAAGAACGCAAAAGGTGTATGGGCGGGGCCACGTGTCCGCTCGTTAAAGTTGACGCTTTTTGTCATTCTCAGTTCGCCTACATTTGTCATTCTTGTGTTCCTACGTTTGTCATTCTCAGCTTGACTGGGAATCCAGGAGTCACAGTGTATTAGAATAAATAAAGCTTTAAAAAGCACGGTTGGTTGTGGATCCCCGATCGGGTCGGAAGTGACAGAGGGCGGGTTGAAGTGAGGCAAATATCAAAAGCGTAAGGTTACCGGTAGGTCCTTATCTTTTTCCTCCCCCCTGGCGGGGGAGGATTAAGGTGGGGGGGTCAACCAAGTGAATTCCTAATTACTTCCATAACCCCTTCGATTTCTTGCATTACCTGGTTATTCCAAAATCTAAGGATTTTATATCCTTGCGTTCTCAACCAGGCCTCACGTTCAGCGTCATATTTCTCTTGCTCCATATGATGGCCCCCATCTACTTCAATAATCAGTTTTTTTTCATAACAGACAAAGTCTACAATATAACTACCTATTGGTTGTTGTCGACGAAATTTGCGGCCATTTAGTTGACGTCGGCATAGATGACGCCACAGATATCTTTCAGCGTCAGTTGAATTTTTTCTTAAATAACGGGCTTTTTGTCTGATTGTCTTCACCCCCACCCCGGCCCTCCCCCGTCCAGGGGGAGGGAGAAATAAGTGGGCCGTGGATTCCCGATCGGGGTCGGGAATGACAGTGAATGTGTAGGGGCGAGGCATGCCTCGCCCGTGAAAGCGCAAAATGAAATATGCGCGGTTTTCCTCATATCCCCTTTTACAAGGGGGAAGAAAAACGTTGTAGAGACGTTGCATGCAACGTCTCTACTGCTTTGGCACTCAGAATGACCGGTGGGATAGTAACCGGAAAACTGTCAAATTCTATTATCAGTCAAAACGGGGATTCGAAGCCGTCTGACCAACGTAATAAAACAGACGTAAATTGTAAATCATAAATCGTGGACCAGAGTGTTTACCAGGGGATGGATGGTAGGAAGTCAGGCGGCGATAAGTGAAACGTATGCTTTATACGTGAGGCGCATAGCCGCCGCCAGCTGACAACGCAGACACCCCTGGTAAGCACTCTGGTGCCGCTGAGGAGAGTCGAACTCCTAAGCCCTTGCGAGCACTGAGCCCTGAACCCAGCGTGTTTACCAGTTTCACCACAGCGGCTTGATGTTACATATAATAAATCAACTTTCATAGCTTGTATAGATTTAAAGTCATTAGAGGATGTTGTTGCTTTTCTTGCCAGGTCTTCTTATGCTTTACCGTTGGCATCATCATCTCAATTAAATAATATCAGGTTTGCTTAGGATATTTATTTCCATATTTTGATATAAAGCGCGTTGTGTCTCTGCAGCCTGTTTTTTTGTTTGACAGAAATCCAAAACTCGAGTTTCAAAATCGCGTTATTCCTGGTTAATAGGGGCAAAAGTTATGAAGATGACAAAACTATTAATAATGTAGTATTATTATCAGCGATTGCAAATGGAGGAGGAAGCAATATGGAATTTAAACTGGTGGAGCTTGGTTCATTAAATTATGGCACTAAAATAAGGTCGTCCGCGAATGAGCGCTTGTTTAATGAACTAAAAGCGTCAATTAGGGCCAAGGGCATAAAGTTTCCCTTGGTTGCCGTAAAAGATGGTGATAAATACATGGTAATTGATGGTGTGCGGCGCTTAAATGCTTGCCGTGATCTCGGGTGGAATCAACGGGAAAAACTGCCGGTCATACTAGTAAAAGCTGACGAGGGTGAGGCGGTGGAGACAGCGCTTATCGCCAATACCGTGCGGGGGAATTTTAGCGCCGTTAATATGGCTGAAGCTGTTAATTTACTGGTCAATAAATATAAAAAAAGTATTGCCGAGATGGCATCGTCACTGGGGACGTCTTTTTTCGCCCCAAAATTATTACTACTAAAGCCGGTTCTCGCTTGCGCTTTGAGCCGCGGCGCAACTCTATCCGGTTGGAGCTTAATCTGCGACTGGAAGATATCGACATAGCGCTGGCTGAGGTTAAGCGTGAAATAGATAAGTTGTCGAAGCGTCATCTAAAAAGTGTAATTACAGCTTAAACTCGGTACCAATGGCACGAAGTTCTCTCCGGTATTCTTTATACTCCGGCTGAAAAGTGCTTAGTAGATTATAATACTTCTTAGAATGATTTTTTTGCTCGATATGGCAGAGTTCATGGATGACGATATAATCGATAATATGGGTTGGCGCCATGATTAGGCGCCAGTTAAAACTAATGTTGTTCTTGGGCGAGCAGACGCCCCAGCAACTTTTTAACTCTTTTATACGGATTTTACCGGGTTTAAGTCCGGTCTGCTCGGACCAGCGTGCGACGGTTTTATTAAATGTAATTTCCGCTTGCCACATGTACCAGAGTCGCAGCGCTTCTTGGACCCAGTCGTGTTGGCCGGCAATGGCGATGGTGGCGGGAATATAGACCAAGATATCTTTATTATCGAAATCAACCATGCCTTTATTGGCGGGAGCAGGCTTAAGGTTTAGGGGATAGTCGCGACCGAGAAATTTCAATAAGGCGCCGTTTTCATAATTTTTTATAGGCGCGGTGCTGATTTCCTCAATCTCCGCTAGTTTTTTTAAGATCCATGGCGTCTTGTCGGTTAACAGTTCGGTTATTTCGACTTGGCGGATGTCAAGAGGCGCGCGTACAACAACGCCTTCGGGGTGACGCACGGAGATAGAGATAGTTTTTCGGCGCTTGGCTGAGCGCTTGACCTTAAATGGAATGACGTTATTTTTTAGAGATATCGTATACGTTGATGAATTCATAGGTATCTAATATTATATACTATATCATGCGCGAATAGATTCACCTTTTATTAACAGTCCACCGGCAAAGCGAGGCGTTATCATAAAAACAGAGACAACTATCGAGCTCAACGAATATTTTAAGAAAGCGCTTGATATCATTGAAAATAGTGATAAAAATATTTTTATCACCGGTCGAGCCGGTACCGGCAAGTCCACACTACTGACTTATTTACGTAAGACCACCGGTAAAAATATGGTCTATTTGGCGCCGACAGGTGTAGCCGCGGTCAATATCAAGGGGCAGACTATCCACTCATTCTTTCGCTTTAAACCCAACATTACTTATGACAAGATAAAAAAACTGTCCTCAAAAAAAGCGGACAATATCTATAAGAAGTTGGATGCTATTGTCATTGATGAAATATCCATGGTCCGTGCCGATCTTTTGGATTATATCGATCGATTTATGCGATTAAACGGCAACAATAAAGACCTCCCCTTCGGCGGGGCTCAGATGATATTTATCGGTGATTTATATCAGCTGCCGCCGGTGGTGACGGGGCCGGAACGGGAGATATTCAGGTCTCAGTATCAGAGTCGCTATTTCTTTGACGCTAAAGCCTTGGCTGATTTTTCTATGGAATTTATTGAGCTTGAGAAGATATATCGCCAAAGTGATGCTGATTTCATTGAACTCCTAAACGCTATTCGCAACAATACGGTCACTGATGAGCAGCTGGGTCTGCTCAACGAACGCTTAAAGAAGGATTACGAGCTCAATACTGATGAATTATCCATTTATTTAACGACAACCAATAAGATGGCTCGCTCGATTAACGATACGCAAATGCGAAAATTATCAAGTAAGTTAAAAAGTTACCGGGGGACAATCAGCGGTGATTTTAATATGAAATATCTGCCGACGGATGAAGTGCTAAACTTGAAAATCGGCGCGCAAATCATGCTTTTAAATAATGACTCCGAGGGGCGGTGGGTCAACGGTACTGTCGGTAAGATCATCGATATTGATCCAAGCGAGGAAGATGATGCTGTTATCGCCGATCTCGCCGGCCGCGGTACGGTGGCGATTACCCCGCATACCTGGAAGCTCTTCCGTTTTAATTATGACCAGGCGAGCCGCAAGCTGGTCTCAGAGAGCATCGGTTCCTTTACCCAGTACCCCCTAACGCCGGCCTGGGCGATAACCATCCATAAGAGTCAGGGCAAGACTTTCGATAACGTGGTTATTGATATCGGCCGTGGTACTTTCGCTCATGGGCAGATGTATGTCGCGCTGAGTCGCTGTACTTCCCTGGCAGGCTTGGTGTTGAAGAAACCGATTGTCAAGAAACATATCTTTATGGACTGGCGGGTAGTGAAATTCGTAACCCAGTATCAATACCGGCTGGCGGAAGAGAATACACCGCTTGAGGATAAGATAGAGATAATACAAGAAGCGATTGAGGCGGATAAAGAAATCCATATGCTTTATTTAAAAGCAAGCGATGAGAAGTCAAGCAGAAGTATCCGTCCCAATTACGTGGGCGAGATGGAATATTTGGGCCGAACTTATCTGGGTGTACGCGGGTTTGATTCCAAGAGCCAAAGCGAGAGAAATTTCCGCGTCGACCGCATCCTGGAGTTGGAGGTTGTGGATAAAGTTACGGGGAACGGATTAGGGGGGACGGGTGATGATAAAAGCGTAAGGCGCGAGAGCGTGAGGAGCAAGGAGTAAATAACGACCGGGGACGGGAGACCGCTGACCGCGGAAAACGTGGGGGCGACGCATCGCCTGCGAAAATAGGAAATGTGTAGCCGCAAAGCTTGCTTTGCCTATAAAAGCTGCCGGTTTTCATTTCTGTGTTCCTACGTTTGTCATTCTCAGCTTGACTGGGAATCCAGGAATCACAGTGCCTTGTGTTAAAAGCACTAAAAGCATGGTTAAAAGCTGGATCCCCGATCAGGTCGAGGATGACAAGCATAAAGTGGTCGAGAACTGACGCTCCTTGTCATTCTCGACCTTGACCTCCGAATCCATGGCCCAACATGATTTAGATTTTTCTTCCCTCTTTGTTAAAAGGGAGGCCTGGGGAGATTGGTAAGATAAACGTGTAGGGGTGGAGTTTATCTCCGCCCGTGAGAACTGATGCTTTTTGTCATTCCTGTGTTCCTACGTTTGTCATTCTCAGCTTGACTGGGAATCCAGGTAAAGAGGTGCATTGGAACCAAGGTCTGTAAAGCACTAAAAAGCACGGTTGGCCGTGGATCCCCAAATTAACTTAATTCCGGTGCCAGCTCTTTGGATTAACTTTAAGAAGGACTGGCTTCGGTCTAATACTATCGGGAATGACAGTAAAGGGAGCGGAGCGCGTAGAGGGGCTGAGGGGAGATAAGTACACAGGCGTCAAAAGCTTCAGGTTGGCCGTGGATCCCCGATCAGGTCGAGGATGACAAACGTTCGGCGGAGGGTGAACGATAAATTAATATATGAAAACGCAAAATAAAATATGCGAAATCCCCCTCATATCCCACTTTAAGATAGGGGGAAGAAAACATTGTAGAGACGTTGCATGCCTCGCCTGCGAGAAAAAAGACGTAAATTGTAAATCGATAGTCGTAGACCAGAAGGTTTGTCGCTGAAACGTACGCTTCTTACTTCTTACGGCTAACTTTTTACGAACGAAAAAAAGCCGCGTAAGACGTAAAAAGGGGAAACGAAACAAATCCTGGCGGCTTTTATTTCGTTTCGTGGAGCTAAGGGGACTTGAACCCCTGACCTCTGCCATGCGAGGGCAGCGCTCTCCCAACTGAGCTATAGCCCCAGAAAAACTATGATTAACGCTCTTTTATTTTATCATCTCTTAATATGAAATATAAGATTATATATTTCCTCAACCAATATAAAGCTTTTATAAATTTTAATAATGTAAAAAATATATTTGAAAACAATAGTGTTTCATCAAGAAAAATAGCTATTTCAAACGGGTAACTATTAAATCTTGACCGCCGGCTCGCCATCGCTTAAATTATCCATAGTAGTTAGATAATTGTAGCATCAGAGCTTGCTCTGATAGAATCATAAGTTAAGCAAGCTTTGCGGTTACATCGATTACGATTTACAATTGCGAGCGTAGCGTGCCTATAGATAAGGTTTTCGATCGCGCTTCCGGGAGCTGATATGACAACTGATAAAATAAGCGAGACAGCCGCTTACAACTTAAATCATGGTTATAACTGCGCCGAGGCCATTGTCGCCGCTTTTAACAAGCATTATCCGGATAGCAAAATCGATTTATCGTTGGCCACTCCTTTCGGCGCCGGCCTGGGCGGGCGCCGCGACCTTTGCGGCATCTTAATAGGCGGCACGATGATAATCGGCAAGCATTTCGGGCGCAGTGACCCCGCCGACCTTGAACAAAAAGCAGCGGCTTATAAACTGGCCGGTGCTTACTACCGCTGGTTT
>CAJVYJ010000036.1 GCA_913009475.1 uncultured Actinomycetes bacterium
TTTTTTTAATGATCCGGCAACCACCGAGATCACCACTCTTCCCCTACACGACGCTCTTCCGATCTTTGAATTAATGGATAATCTATCCCTAAAAGTTCGCCCAATCCTGTTTTAATCATTATATCTACCCGCCATATTTTTCTACTATTTCATCCTTTTAACAGATCGACTAAGAACCCAGGCTCCATCTTATTACATTAGCGCCCCAAGTAAGCCCGGCGCCAAAGGCGACCAAGACGATAATATCACCTTGCTTGAACCGGCCCGAAGCATAGGCTTCCGCTAGGGCCAGCGGAATAGAGGCGGCACCGGTATTACCATAATTTTCTATATTGTTTACACCCTTTTCTTTGGCCAAGCCCAGTTTTTCAATAGCTTTTTCAGTTATACGCGTATTGGCTTGATGAGGAATTAAAAAATCTATCTCATCAAGTTTTAAGCCGGCTTTGGCTATTACCGTTTGCACGCATTCAGGAATAATCCTAACGGCAAATTTAAAAACTTCCCGGCCATTCATAACTATTTTTTGAGCTGACGCCGGCGCCGCCCGGCTACAACTCATGCCGGAACCACCTACCGGTATCTTTAACATCCCGGCGCCCCGCCCATCGGCGCCCATATAATCAGCTAATAATCCATAACCCTCATCGACAGGTCCTATGACGGCGGCAGCGGCCGCGTCCCCAAAAAGAACGCACGTTGAACGATCGCTCCAATCTAAGAAACGCGTCATCGCCTCGGCTCCGATCAATAAGATATGGCGATATTCATCCGCAGCCATTAATTGTCGAGCCATCGATAATCCATATGAAAAACCACTACATGCCGCCTGCAAATCAAACGCCGGTTGATTCTTCATCCCCATTTTTGCTTGCGCCAAGCAGGCGGTAGACGGCCAAATCAACTCCGGTGAACCCGTTGTCATGATTATCATATCTATATCATCCGGCTCTAAGCCGGCGTTGGCAACCGCCTTGAGACCGGCGGCGGCCGCGATATCAGAGACATTTTCGTCTTCGCCTATTATATGGCGACTACTAATACCGGAACGCGATTTTATCCATTCATCAGAAGTCTCGACTATCTTTTCCAGGTCATAATTAGAGAGAGTTTTTTTAGGTACTTCCGTACCTAAACCAATAATACCTATAGATTTATTTTTCATTATCTCCTATAAGTCTTAATATCTCGCCAAATAAAAGCTATTTAATCACAAGATTATGAATATGTCTTATTTGATCTGTTCGCTTATGCCGTCAACTACCTTTAACTCTACCGCCATAGCTGCCGCTAAGACAGCGTTCGCGATAGCGGTCGGGCTGGAACTGCCGTGAGCGATTACACCGACTCCGTCTATGCCTAGAAGTGGTGAACCGCCATAATTTTCCGGATTTAACCGTTTTCTTAGTTTTTTTAAGCTGGAAAGTAAAAAAGTGGCCCCTAAACGACCGCGAAATGATTTTGATATCTCTTTTTTTATTTCCTTAAAAACCGAATCCGAAACACCTTCCATTAATTTTAAGGCAATATTGCCGGTAAACCCATCGCAAACAACTATATCCGAAGTACCTAAGGGTAAATCACGGCCCTCGACGTTTCCATAAAAATTTAAGTCAGTTTTTCTTAATAGTTCATGCGCACGCAGATAAAGCATATTCCCTTTACTACTTTCTTCTCCAATATTCAACAGGCCGACGGACGGCTTATTCTTACCGGACATGTGATGAAGATATATGCTCCCCATCTTCGCGAATTCAACCAGATTCTCAGCCCGGCAATCGGCATTGGCACCTGCGTCAAGAATCAAAGAAAATCCTCTTCTGGTGGGAAACATAGTCGCGATAGCCGGACGATCAATACCCTTAATCCTTTTGATTATCAATAAGCCCGCCGCGGTAACGGCTCCCGTATTGCCGGCAGATACAAATGCGTCCGCTTCCCCTTCTTTAACCATTGTCGCGGCAACTACCAACGATGAATCAGTTTTTTTCTTAACCGACCTTACCGGATGCTCGTTCATTCTTATCACATCCGAAGTGTGCTTAAGTAAAATATTTTTCGGCTGGTCATTAATGTGCGGTCTGATCTTGTCTACATTACCCACAAGAATTATTCTTAGGTTGTCCTTGGCTTTCCGTAAAGCTTGCATAGCACCGTGAATATTTTGTTGTGGTGCGTGATCACCACCCATAGCATCGATTGCTACTGTTATTTTTTCCGGCATTATCATCTCCGAATCAGGCCTGGATTATAAATCTATTTGTTTATAAGTAAACCCATAATAATACTTTACTTTACCACAAGCTCATCAATACATTAACATATTAAACCAGATTTATAATTCATTTTAGTTTACAATATACAGAAAGATTGCTAATCTTCTTATGTACCCTTTTATTACCAATGTAGATGGAGATTAATTGAAAGTAATTTTAAACGAAGCTTTAAATCAAGCGTCGATTCAAGGCGCCGCCTATGCTGATGTACGTATAGTTGAAACCCTACTGCAAAGTCTTTCGGTAAAAAACGGTAAGTTGGAAGAGATCAGCTATAATTTAAGTTCCGGCTTTGGCGTAAGAGTTTTATATAATGGTTCTTGGGGTTTCGCCGCAAGCAATATTTTAAGCAAAGATGAAGCGGCGGCTATAACCCACTTGGCTATGGATATAGCTAAAGCCGGCAATTCGGTCCAAAAGCAAAAAGTCGACCTAACAAAAGCCGAGGCTGTCATCGGCCATTATAAAACTCCGGTTAAAATCGACCCGTTTAGTGTCCCGTTAGAGAAAAAAATCGATTTATTATTACAGACGGATAAGATATTGCGCCAAGATAAACGGATAGCGGTAGCTGATTCAGGCATGTTTTTTATTAGAAAAAAAATCTATTTTGCCTCATCGGAGGGTTCTTTTATCGAGCAAGAGATTATTGAAAGCGGCGGCGGCATCAGCGCAATCGCTATCAAGGATGGTGAAATAGAAAGAAGGTCTTATCCCAACTCCATGGGTGGTCAAGCGCAAACACGCGGCTATGAGGCTATTGATGATATGAGATTAGCTGAAAATTCCGAGCGTGTTCGGGATGAGGCCATCGCCCTGCTGCAAGCGGAGACTTGTCCCTCAAAAATTACCGATATCATTCTTGACAGCAGCCAACTCGCGCTGCAAGTGCATGAGTCCATCGGCCATCCTTGTGAATTGGACCGGATTCTGGGAGATGAGGCTAGCTTTGCCGGAACCAGCTTTCTCTCACTTGATAAGGTCGGGAGCTTCAAATACGGTTCACCTCTTGTCAATGTTACGGCTGATGCTACCATACCGGGTGCCTTAGGAACATTTGGTTATGATGATGAAGGCGTACCCGCCCAAAAAACCTATTTAATCAAAGACGGCGTATTGACAGGTTTCTTGACCTCGCGCGAAAGCGCCGGACAACTTGGCCAAACCAGTAACGGCACTATGAGAGCCGATGGCTGGAACCGTTCCCCCTTGATACGGATGACTAATATTAATCTGTTGCCCGGGGATTGGAACTTCGAAGACCTTATTGCCGACACTGACGACGGCATATACCTTGAAACCAACAAAAGTTGGAGCATAGATGATAAACGCATAAACTTCCAGTTCGCGACCGAAATTGCCTGGGAGATTAAGAACGGAAAGTTGGGAAAGATGCTGCGTCGTCCTAATTACACAGGTATAACACCTGAATTTTGGAGTTCTTGCGACGCCATATGCAACGATAAATACTGGACGGTTTGGGGTACGCCGAACTGTGGCAAGGGCGAACCTATGCAGGTGGCTCACGTAGCTCACGGTACTTCGCCATCACGTTTTCGTAATGTACAGGTTGGTGTCGGTAGATGAATAGCTCTACGATGGACAAGTATTTTGACTTAGTTATGAAGACGGCCGCGGCTGATCAGACTGAAATAGTTATCTATACTGAATCTTCGGCGCTGACGCGTTTTTCTAATTCCGCCATTCATCAGAATATGGCGGAAAACAACTCAGCCATTTCCATCAAATCCATTAGCAATGGGAAAATCGGCACGGCTTTTACCAATAAAACCGATGATAGATCTATAATAGATACAGTGAAAGCAGCGGAAAAAAATGCTTCCCTCTCCCCTAAAGACGATGACTTCAAGACTCTACCGACCGGTAAGGCTGTAATTTCAACCAATGGTTATATTGACGATACGGCTAAAGCTTCGCCTGGATTTCGCGCCGATGTCGTAGCTGATATTATCAAGCTTACGGATAAACATGACCTCATGGCTGCCGGTTCTTTTAGCACAACCGCAGGTCTTATCGGAGTAGCCAACTCATTGGGCGCTAAAAGTATCGGTAAAATCACTGAGGCTAATTTAAATCTTGTCATCATAGGCGCTGATAGTTCCAGCTATGCAGAGTTCTATGATAAAGACGTTAATAATTTGCGCTTGGAATCCATGGTCAACAAAGCCATAGAAAAAACCTTGCTCAGCGCGGGTCCAAAGAAGGTCGAACCCGGCAAATATGATGTAATTTTAGAACCGGCCGCCGTCGCGGATATGTTAGGTTTTTTAGCCTACTCCGGCCTGGGAGCCCAAGCGGTCCGGGAACATCGCAGTTTTATGAATAATAATTTTGGACGGCGATTAATAAGCCCGCTGGTCTCTTTTTGGGATGATGCCAATGACCCTGAAACTATCGGCTTGCCTTTTGATTTTGAAGCGGTTCCCAAACAAAAGGTTATATTTTTCGATAAAGGCATTGCTAAAAATGTTGTGTATGATTCATATACGGCCAATCGGGAAGGTAAAACATCTACCGGTCACGCCTTGCCGGCTCCCAACACTTTTGGACCGGTTCCCTTGAATATGATTATGAAAGCGGGAAATTCTTCGATAGAAGAGATGGTCGACTCGACGCAAAAGGGCATTCTGGTCACTCGATTTCACTACACTAACTTTGAGGACCCTTTAAAAACTATCTTCACCGGCATGACGCGAGATGGTACATTTCTGATTGAAAACGGTAAAATCGTTTCCGGTATAAAAAACTTGCGCTTTACCCAAAGTATATTAGCGGCCCTTGATAAAGTCGAGATGATAACCAAGGATAGACATCTGGTTAAAGCATTTATTGGCTCTTGTCTGGCCCCGGCTGTAAAAATCTCCGATTTTAACTTTACCGGTGTCTCCGAATTATAAAAAAAGTTTTAGCTCTTTCATTGAGGGGCGTCACGAAAGAGCTAAAACTCATGTTATTATTATATCGGTTTTTTCAAGAAAAAATAAAGCCTAAATTAAACTAGACCCAAATAGAACAGTTGCGATTAAATCATGAAGCGCAAATTATTAATTTTAACCATAGCTTTTATAATCATCTCCGCCCCGATTCTTTATATATGGCAAGCGCTGGCTTATAAGGGCAGAATTTATCCCGGGACGCAAATCAACGGCTACGACGTCGGCGGCTTGACCCAAGAGCAGGCAGTCTCCTATCTAAAAAAGACTTTACCTAATACCAAGTATCTGCTTGTTTATACCAATAATTTTCACCGCCGTTTAAATTTGGCCGAATTTAAAGCTAGGCCTGATTTTATTTACGCGGCAAAAAAAGCCTATAAAGTTGGGCGTGGCTCCGGCCTGACCAAAGATCTGGCCACTGTTTTATTAAGCCGGTTTGAGCTAACCGTCGTAAACACCGACTATCGACTTGATGCTGCCAAATTAAAGAATATGCTGAAGATAATATCGGTGCAAATCAATCAACCTCCGGTCAACGCTCAGCGCGTAGTCAGTGGTAATAAAATAACCCTTATTCCCGGTCAAACAGGATATAAATTGATAATTGACTTAGCAGCTGAAGAGATAATGTCGACCTTGTCTGAAAATAGACGTAAAATAGAGCTACCGGTGGTTAAAACATCGCCTAAGACAACGCTTGCTTCACTAAAAAAACAAAATATTAATTCGTTACTCGGTGAATTCCAGACGACCTTGAACCCGCACCAAACATCCAGAAATAATAATATTAAAATCGCTTCTAATAGAATCGACGGAACAGTTCTAACCCCGGGTTCCATATTTTCCTTCGATAAAATAGTCGGCCGGCGTAATCAGGCTAACGGCTTTCAGGCGGCGACGGAGATAAGAAACGGTAATTTGGCTAAAGGCATCGGCGGCGGTATCTGCCAGGTGGCTACTACTCTATATAATGCTTTTATGTCGGCAGGCCTACCTACGCTTGAGCGCCACATTCACTCCAATTATATCGCTGCTTATCCGACCGGTAGAGATGCAAGCATTGCCGAAGGCCGGTATGACTTAAAGTTTGAGAATAATACAAATAGCTCTGTCTTAATTAAAGTTTTGGTCGATAATGAGCGATTGATTATTAGAATATACGGTCGTAAAAACAACCGGGTAAATACTTTCACCAAGCCCATAGTGAAAAAGATGGTAGCTTATAAAATTAAATATATTACTGATAAAACGCTGCCGCCGGGAACATCGTTAATAATCCAAAAAGGCATTGCCGGTCGTAACATATCGCTTGAGCGCTACGTAAAATCAAACGACGGCAAATTGCTCTTTAAAGAAAATATTATCAGTCACTACCAACCGCGTACGGAGATAATTAAAACCGCTCCCTAAGGTTTATGTCTAAATCTATTCGGGTATGAAAACAACTAGCCGAATTCCACACCTAAGGGGATAATATGTCTAAAGAACTTTTTCAACAATTGGTTGAGAGCAAGATAAAAAGAATTAACGAGCCTCGTTATTTTTCTCTTTTAAAGATAAACATAGACGCTGATAGTGTTTATGCTACGCAACCTGATTCTCTGAATAAAATTATATATTCAGCCGTGAAACATATCAAAAAGGGTCTTCGCAACGCTGATAGCTGCACTTTATCAAATAATGAGGTGAGCGTACTTCTCCCTAATACATCGACAAATAATGCCAGTAGAGCCGGGCTGCGAATAATATCCATGCTAAAAATTTATTTTGCAAAAAAAGATATTGTGTCCTTTAAAATCAGCTTCAGCCTATCATCTTTACCATTGAAAAAGTCAAATAAATCCTTCTGGAAAAAGGAAGCTGCTTCCTTGGGAAAAAGTAAACTCCCTAATCGCAACAGTGATATTAAAACTTCCTATTTTTAAGTTAAGAAACCGCTCTCATAGCTAATTTCTTTTCTGCCAATGATTGTACCAACTCATAGGTGGCCTCATAATGGTTGACCATTGTCGTCGTAGAAAAATGATCTTCAACGTAAGCGCGACAAGTTTTAGGCACGATCTCATCCACTTTTTTTACAGCCTCTATCATCTGGTCAATATCATCGACAATGAATCCCGTTTCACCGTCAACAACCACCTCGGGCACAGCGCCGTTTCTCATAGCGACTACCGGCGTGCCGGCCGCTAAAGACTCAATCATCACCAATCCGAAAGGCTCCGGCCACTGTATGGGAAATAATGTGCACTTAGCGTTGCGAAATAATTCCGCTTTTGTTCGCGAATCGATCTCCCCCCAAACTTCAGTATTATCCTTAATCAATGGTTCGACCTGCTCTTTAAAATAACGCTTCTCCGCCGGTTCTACCATCTTAGCGACTAATATAAGCCGCTTCCCCAACTTATTGGCAATCTCAACCGCCAAATGGGCCCCTTTCTCGGGATTCATTCGCCCCAAAAACAGTAGATAGTCATCCTTTTCATCAGAAAAGCTATATTTACTTAAGTCGATAGCGTTATAGACGGTATCAATAATATTGACATTCCCAAAAGACTCACGCTGATATTCACTGATGGCGTTTAAGTATACTCTATTGCCGAGCAATCCGTAGAAACGCTTTGCTTCCGGCGTAGCCGGACCATGCAAAGTATGAAGAACAGGCCGCTCATAAAAAGCCCCGATAGCCGGCCCGATAATACCGCTGTGATCATGGATAATATCAAAATCACCATTATAAGTATAAGCAGTCATCGCGTTTATTAAGTCCGGATAAACTTCGCCGATCTGGGCGCTGGGCGCTGTTTTAAAAGATGAAACCAGCTTGGCCTTGGTGACTGATTCGGCCGCCGCAAAGAGAGTAACCTCATGGCCTTTGTTGATTAATCCTTCCGTCAATAAGCTGACTATCATCTCGATGCCGCCATAACCGGTCGGTGGAATAGGGTACCATATCGGAGCAATCATACCAATTTTCATAGTGTCTTCCTTTGTTTGGCGTCAGTCTAATTCATCTCAACTCTTTTATAAGCCAAAGAGCATCGATTTATATACTTATATCCAAAAAGGAGGAAGGATTAATCAAATTAATTAATAAATTTTTCATCAAACTGTTTTTTGGTAAGATCCGCCAATTCCTCGACAATGTTTTTCTGAAAGCGTTCCGCTTCCCTCTTATTCATGAATTTCTTAAGATTAAAAACTTTATTATCAACGATAGTAACGGCTTGAACGGTATAATAAGTAATTGTCTTCGCCTTGAACGGCGGCGGGCGGCGATATAATATCTTATCGTCCCAGTCCATATCCAATCCTACATCATCAGATATTTTTTGTAAGCGAATTCTATAAAATTCAACGGCATTACCGAATTTTTTCATAATAAGCTATTACCTTACGACCATCCTATTCAATAAACTTTACATATTTCTTATTACCGGTTATAAAACCTATACGACCATCATCCAGCTGGACTTTCAGCCATTTATCTCGTTTTTCCACGACTTTGAGCGTAGTACCTTTTTTGATAGTAGCGATAATATTCTTTTCGTTGAGTACAGGTTTAGATCTAAAATTCAATATCGGTGATACAACCTGTACATGGCCAACCTTGGTCTGATTTTTTACGGAAGCCGATGATTCAACGGTAGCCGTTGACTCGGAAATATTTTTTTTGGGTTTACCGGACTCGGATTTGCTGCTGGGCCACAGATAAAACATTATGATAATTAAAAACAGCAAGGTTATCCAGGGTAGTGCTTTTTTTAAATCAAACTGATTCATACTTTTCTTTTCACTCATTAATCTTCATGATTATTATAAACTGTTACGGTAATATAAAATATCGTTTTTTTATCCAGGTCAATACCTATAGCCTTAATACTTAATTAAAGAGAAGATATCGAAATCAGCCAACTTTTCCCGACCACCCAAAAATACCAACTCAATTAAGAACGCGATTCCAACTACGATTCCACCTGATTTCTGCGTCAATTCGACCTTAGCCCCGGCAGTCCCTCCGGTCGCCAATACATCGTCGACTATCAGCACTCTATGGTTTTTATGTATGGCATCTTCATGTATCTCCAGGGCGTCATTCCCATACTCCAGATTATAGATAGATTTAGTGACCGCATAAGGTAATTTGCCCGGCTTTCGGGCCGGTACAAATCCGGCGCCAAGTTTATAGGCCAGAGCCCCTCCCAGAATAAAACCTCTGGCTTCCGCTCCTAGAACCAGATCGATCTCGGTATTTTTATAGTTATCAGCTATCTTATCGATAGCCATTGAAAAAGTTTCCGGTCGTTGCAGCAACGGGGTTATGTCCCTGAAGATAATCCCCTTCTTGGGAAAGTCGGGTATGTCTCTGATTATTGACTTTAATTCTTGCATATTTCCTCCATGATATTGAAACGCAAATAGATGACTCTACCGCTGAATAACATCTTCCCTTAATACCCCGATGAAAGGCAGGTTCCGATACTTTTGATTAAAATCCAAACCGTAACCCACTACAAACAGATCGGGAACATCAAAGCCCTTGTAGGCCAAATCCAAATCAACTATACGGCGCACCGATTTATCCAATAGAGTACAGACTTCCAACGTTAAAGGCTGCTTGGCTTTTAAGCTTTGCATTAAATAATTCAGAGTCAATCCGGTGTCGATTATGTCCTCGACCAATAAAACATTTTTACCGAGCACAGGTTCACCCAGATCCTTGATTAATTGGACTACGCCTGAGGATTCGGCATAACCACCATAACTGGATATGGCCATGAAATCAATAGTAACGGGGATAGTAATAGCCCTCAGCAAATCCGCTAGAAATATCAAGCCACCTCTTAAAATGCTGACCAATACCAGCTCTTTATCAGCGTAATCCTTAGAGATATTTTCACCGATTGTTTTGACTCTATCCCGTATCTGATTTTCTGTTATTAATATCTTCTCAATATCTTTTTGCAGCATCTTTTCTACTGTGAGTTATTTTTTGATCGTATGCCATATTTAATTAGGAGATTTTTAAAATCACGCTGATAAAAAATTTTAATATTAACATGAGGATAAAGCTCTCGTAAGCGACGTATCTTACGATTTTTTTTTGTTACCAGGCGTTGACTCATCGTCGTCAATTCAATAAAAAGATTTTGTTCCGGTAAAAAAAAATCCGGAGCGAAACTTTGGATGACATTGCCTTTTTTGTCCCATTCAATAGGAAATGTAGTCGGTTCATATTGCCATTGTATCTGATAGAAGTCTAATATCTTAGCGCATTCTCTCTCGCTGGGGTGAGCAAACTTTACTTCATTATATTTTTCGCGCAAACCGTTTTTTTTCTTAAGATCAGCACTGGACATTTTTCCTGAGCCTCTCTAATTAAGTTTTAATTGTTCGATAGCTCTTTCCCTCAACAACTGTTGCAGCTTGTCCGTCAAACCAACCAATTTATTAAGTTCTTTTTTACTTTGTTCTCGTTTTTTCTTACTATTATGCCTTAGATGCGGCGCTAATATCTGCCTAACCAGGTTTATCTCCTTGTTAGAAAAATTTTCATAGATACGCAGATGCCGCGCTTCGATGCCAAAACCTTTTAACGCCCGATAAACTTTAATAATCTGATAATTCACGGGGCTTAGAGCCTTGCCGTCAACCGTCTCATCAATATTTAATAAACTATAATTAGCCAGACTCTTAACATCGTCCATCTTTAAGCCGACTCTCTTTAGAGCTTCCTCGAGTTCAATAGGCTGAACCGGCGCCTCTTGCCCGGCATTGGCCGCATCTTTGGATAATTCTCCTTTTAAGCGATCGGGGTCCTTCTCTTGATTCGGGGTCCAATCAACCATTTTTTTCTTAATAACTTGCAGAGGTAAAAAATAATCACGTTGAAGCCTTAATATCTCTTCCAATCTAGCTAAGTCGTTCTCGGAAAATTGGCGATAACCACCTTTGGTTCTGGCCACACTAAGTAAACCTTCATCCTCTAAATAACGTATTTTGCTTATCGATATCGATGGGTTCTTCGGTCTTAATCTCTTTACCGCCTCCCCTATGCCGCACCGACCGGCTTTTTTTAACTTATCCATCATCATCTTATTCATCCCGCTTTTTGTCCAAATAAACAAATTTAAATTTGCCTATACGTATCTCATCTTTGGATTTCAGCCTCGACTCTTCTATGGCCTCATTATTAATATAAGTGCCGTTTAGACTCCCGACATCCTTAATAACCGCGATTTCTTTATCAATATCAATCTTAGCGTGTTCACGTGATACGGTGATATCATCTAAAAAAATATCACTTTTCGGGTCACGCCCTAAAGTAACCTCATCGCCGTTCAACCGCAATATTTCGCCCACATTTCTGCCCTTAACGACCACCAATACCGGGCCCGCGGCCTCCATTGTATCAAAGTTTATAATCTTGTCTTTGTCAATTACCTCATTCGGTAATAAAAAAGAAACGGTCTGGTCCAGTCTCGGAATTTTATTTAAGTCATTGCCGCAAGCACCACAAACTGTGGCGTTATCAGAATTATCTTTATGGCATTTAGGGCATTCCATCTTAATCTTCCAGATTTAAATTATTCGTTAAACTTAAAATCACTCTTTTCAAAAGCTTGGCTGATTTCTGATTCAATGGCCTTGATGAGTTCATCATTTTCTAAAACGTGCGCTATCTTATCTTCGTCAAGGCGATTTTTAATATAAGGGTCTTGCAGCAAGGTTCCAAGGCTACGACCCTGGCGAAGCCCTCTAACCATAAAATTAACGGCTCTTTCTTCCAAAATATCACTGGTGAAATCTTGTAGAATATCGCGAATAGCTCTTCTTAAAGCTGATTCAGGCAATATAGTTCCTTTCTCTCAACATAAGCTTCAAGTTTACCTTTACAGTTTAATATTGACAAGCTTAAAAATCAATTAATTTCCAGTATTAAACTGCTATTCAATACTCGGACCCCTGACCTCCCTTGCCAGTATCTCCGTCAGCTTTTCCAAATCCTTAGCCGTAATCAGACTTTTACCCTGTTTACGCTTTTCTTTAAGACGTGCCGTAAGCTCAGCTCTTAATATATCTATCTTCGCGTGCAATAGACGTCTTTTATATGATATCCCTTGTTCCTCTTTATAAAGTTTATCTAATATTACGCGAAGCTCTTGGTCGTTCTTTTGCGAAAGCTCTGTTAATATCTCTTCGTTCTCATCAATCATTTTTACCTCTCTCCAATTATATTACCGCGTTAGATCGGAAGAGCACACGTCTGAACTCCAGTCACACTGATATATCTCGTATGCCGTCTTCTGCTTGAAAAAAAAAAAAATAAATAAACAAAAAAAAAAAAAAACATAGCACAACACTACGGCTCCACCCCAACACAGACCGACCCACCATATACACTATCGCATCTAAACAATCAATAA
>CAJVYJ010000037.1 GCA_913009475.1 uncultured Actinomycetes bacterium
ATATCAGTGTGACTGGAGTTCAGACGTGTGCTCTTCCGATCTGGGTTTATAAAGACAAGCCTGGCGGTCTCATTGTTGACTATATTGGGATGGCCTCGGATTTAAAACTGGCGCTGGCGAATTACACGGAGAACGGCGGCGCCGGAGCGCCCACGCTGGACCAGTCGGAAGCCATAGCGGTGATGATGGAGAAATATGAGATTGTCGCGCAAATGTTTGACGGGTTTGATTATAAACGCTTTTTTTCCGCCGACACCAGGGAAAAGTTGAAGATTATTTTAACGGCCCAAGAGCATATTTTAAGCCTTGAAGACGGCAAAAATAGATTTACTAAGCAGCTCATCTTATTGTCAAGGGCATTTGCTCTATCGGTACCCAGCCTTAAAGCTATGGGGATAAAGGAAGAGCTAGGCTTTTTTCAGGCGGTGAAAGCACGCCTTACTAAGTTTGAGCCGACCGGCAGCGGTAAGAGTGACGCCGAGATAGACACGGCCATTCGCCAACTGGTTGATAAGGCTGTAGTAGCCGATGGCGTGATTGATATTTTTGACGCCGCTGGGATTAAGAAACCGGATATCTCAATTTTATCGGAAGATTTTTTAGCGGAAATAAAAGGGATGACGCATAGAAATCTTGCCGTCGAATTATTAAAGAAAATTTTAAACGATGAGATAAAATCCCGTAAAAAAAAGAATGTTATTCAAAGCAAGAAACTCTCCGATATGCTTGATAGGGCTATAAAGAAATATCAAAGCAATCTCTTAACTGCGGCGCAGATTATTGATGAATTAATTAATATCGCTAAAGAGATAAAAACAACTGACGAACGAAGTGAAAACCTGGGTTTAACAGATGACGAGGTAGCTTTTTATGACGCCCTGACAAACAATGACAGCGCCAAGGATGTATTGGGAGATGATACTTTACGTGAGTTGGCACGAATACTAGTGCAAAAAGTAAAGGCAAATACCACTATTGATTGGACAATAAAAGAAAACATCAGAGCCAGGCTTCGCGTTATTGTAAAAAGAACGCTTCGTGAATATGGCTATCCGCCAGATAAACAAAAGCTGGCTACCGAAAATATTTTAACGCAAGCCGAGTCATTAGCGGATGTGTGGAGCGCTTAATTTTAAACAATGTCGATAAAAATAAATATGAATGCAATGGTCAAGCATAGGGGACGTGGTTTTCTGCGGGGCCAGGCATATATCTTTATAAATATTAAAAATATTCGAGATGCGGAGACGCAATACATGGCGTCTCAATAGGAAGACCGACTTTCCGCGTATGCTATTCACGGGAATTAAGCTATAAGATAAATATTTCACCAACTAATCTGCTATAATAGTAATAATATTATTTTACGTTGGTAAAAACTTATTAAGGTTAGATATGGATCAAAACGCTAAAATGACTTTAGATGAGATACTGGCGGCCCCACAAAGAGAAGTCGAGAGTTGGCATAGGTTATATGGCAACTCCGGCTTGGTATCGATGCTCAAGTCGCTTAATTTTAACCGAAAATTCACAAAAGCCCTGGGAGTAAGGGTCTGGGACGACGAAGGTCGGGAGTATCTGGATTTTCTAGGTGGGTACGGTTCGTTAAATATAGGTCACAACCATCCCCGGGTTATCACCGCCTTAAAAAAAGTTCTTCCTGAAACTCCAAAGATGCTGCAGACAACGCTTTCGAATCTGGACGGCGGATTAAAGGCGAAATTAGCGGCGATTACTCCGGGAAATCTATCAACTACTTTCTTAGGCAATAGCGGTGCTGAGGCTATAGAGGGGGCGGTAAAGTTGGCTCGCTCGGCAACTCATCGGACAAACATTCTGGCCACACTTAAGGGTTTTCATGGAAAAACTATGGGCGCTCTCTCGGTTACCGGTAAAGATATGTATCAGAAACCGTTTGCGCCGTTGATACCTGACTGTGACTTTATCCCCTTTAATGATATAAAAGCGCTGGAAAAAGCTCTGGCAGCTAGAGATGTTGCAGCTTTTGTAGTCGAACCGGTCCAGGGCGAGGCCGGTATAATTATACCCGATAAAGGCTATTTACGCGCCGCGGTTGAATTATGCCGTCATTACGGCACGTTATTGATAGCTGATGAAATACAGACCGGTCTGGGGCGCACGGGCAGGTTGTTCGCTTGCAACTGGGACGAGATAACCCCGGATATTATGACTTTGGCTAAATCACTCAGCGGCGGTATGGTACCGATAGGAGCGTTTATTACTAGAAGAGATATCTGGAACAGTGCTTACGGTGGTATGAAAAAAGCATTGCTTCATACTTCTACTTTCGGAGGTAATGCGTTGGCCTGCGCGGCGGCGATTGAGACTATAAATATTATTTTTGACGAGAAATTAACTGAAAACGCCGTGGAGGTCGGCGATTATCTAATAGCTGAACTAAAAAACATAGCCAAGACCAGTAAAGTTATCGAGTCGGTCCGCGGGGTCGGGCTGATGATCGGCGTAGAGATGATTAAGCCGCACTCAGGGTTTGTTAAACGAAGAAGCGAAGGGTATTCGGCGACACTAGCGTCGTTGATAGCGGGGGACCTTTTAAATAATCAGCGGATAATAACCGCTTTTACCTTAAATAATCCCCATACGATCCGGCTTGAGCCGCCGCTATTGATTACTAAGTCCGACGCTGATATTTTGCTAAGCGCCCTAGAACAATCTTGTAATAAAAACAAGAGCTACGCGAGGGCCATCTTTTCCACCGCTAAAAATCTAATTACTTAGGTGATGTCGTGGCCAACGCTATTACACTATTTCGCTTATCTTTACTTCCCTTGGTTTTCTATCTGATTATCACGGGTTCCGGCTTGGCTGTAGTTGTATTCGGTTTAGCCGCGTTAACTGATTTATTTGATGGTTTTGTGGCTAGAAGTACCGGTACGGTTACCGAGTTTGGTAAGTTCTTGGACCCGTTGACCGACCGGCTGCTGATTGTCTCCAGCGTTACGGCTCTTTATTTACGCGATAATCAACCGGCGTTATGGATAATATTATTGCTGGTATTAAGAGACGCTGTATTATTTTACGGTTATTGGGTTTTAAGAAAACATGATAAAAAATTAGACGTAATTATGATGGGTAAGGCAGCAACCGCTCTGCTAATGCTCGGGTTCACTCTAATGATAATGAAGTCAGCGTTCGGTATCTGGATATTTTACTTAGGGGCAATATTATATATGCTGGCAGGTTTCAACTACTATATTCAGGGGAAAAAACTATTAAATAACTTCTAATATCTTAATTTTAAGATAAAAAACGTTTTTTACGATAATTATTGTCCTACAAAAGGAGGATTAGACTGAAAGCGGTAATAATGGCCGGAGGAGAGGGCACGCGCTTGCGCCCGTTAACGAGCAATCAACCCAAACCAATGGTGCCGATATTTAATCAGCCCGTGATGGAGTATATAATTAAGCTTTTAAAGCTTCATAACATCACCGATGTTGTCGCGACGTTGCAATTTTTGCCGCAGATGATTAAGAATTATTTTGGTGACGGCTCGGATCTTGGTGTCTATTTAAGATATACCATTGAGCAAAATCCACTAGGGACGGCCGGGAGTGTTAAGAACGCGGAGGAGTTCTTAAATACCACTTTTATTGTCGTTAGCGGCGACGCGCTTACTGACTTCGATCTCAATAAGATTATTAAATTTCATAAGAAGAAACATTCACTGGCAACCATAGCCCTCAAACGAGTGGAGAATCCGCTTGAGTTTGGTGTGGTCATAACTGATGATGAAGGCCGAATCGAGCGTTTTCTTGAAAAGCCGACCTGGGGTGAAGTCTTTAGCGATACTATAAATACCGGAATTTACGTTTTGGAGCCGGAAGTCTTTGATTATATACCTAAAGATAAAATGGTCGACTTTAGCAAGGATGTGTTTCCGCGGATTTTAGCTGACGGAAAACCAATATATGGTTATGTTACCGATGGATATTGGTGCGATATCGGCAATTACGAGCAGTATATGAAGGCACATCAAGAAGTCATGCAGGGCATATCGAAAATCAATCCTCCCGGAATAAAGATGAGGGATGATGTTTGGATAGGTGAGGGCGCTTACATACATCCTTCCGTAGACCTTAATGGGCCGGTTGTAATCGGCCAAAATACGCGGGTCGAGGAAGGTTCGTTCTTAGGCAAATATACCGTTGTGGGCAATAATGTTCTCATCGGCCCGGATACTCATATTCAACGTTCCATTATTTGGGACAACGCTTATATCGGGTCGCAGTCGAATTTGCATGGTTGTGTCATCGGTCGCGGTAGCGATATTAAGCGGGGTGCCAGAGTCGAGCAAGGGGTGGTTGTCGGCGATGAATGTGTATTGGGCGAGAATACCATTATTAACCACGATGTTAAGATCTACCCATTTAAGAAAGTGGAGGCGGGGGCGACCGTCAACTCAAGCATAATCTGGGAGACCAAAGGTATGCGCAGTCTGTTCGGCCAGGATGGCGTCTCCGGTTTGGTCGGTATCGACATAACCCCTGATATTGCTCTACATCTGGCGATGGCTTACGGTACGGCTTTAAAAAATGACGGTGAGGTGATGATAAGTAGTGATATCAGCACCGCATCTCGAATGATAAAGCGCGCTATGATCTCGGGGCTTAACTCCACCGGTATCAGTTGCCGTGACCTGCGCTCGGCGCCGGCAACCATAAATCGCTTTAATACGCGTATCAGTCGCTGCATAGGCGGTATTCATATCAGAGTTTCCCCGTTTGACCCGCAGTCGTTGCAGATCAACTTTTTTGATGCGGGAGGTTTGGATATCACCGAAGGCGACCAAAGGAACATCGAGCGCTACTATTTCAGAGGCGACTATCGACGCGCATATTATCGCGATATTGGTAAGATAATCTTTCCAGCCCGGAGTTGGGAATATTACATAGATGGATTATTGCGCGCCATAGATTATAAGATGGTCAGCCGGCGACGGTTTAAAGTAATTGTGGACTATACCTTTGGCAGCTCATCTCAGATATTGCCTGGCATTATCTCTAAGTTGGGTTGCGATGTGGTTGCCTTAAATGCTTATAATGATGAAAATAGATTGACTTTATCCAGGGAAGAATTCGATTTAGCTTTAGCCTCTCTGGCGCAAACAGTTAAACTCTTCAAGGCCGACTTCGGAGTGATGATCGACAGCGCCGCGGAAAAAATTTATTTGATAGATGATAAGGGCTCCGTGGTATCGACAAACAAAGCATTACTCTTGTTTACGATGCTTATATCAAGACATGAGACTGCTAAAGGCAAGATAGCGGTGCCGATAACGGCTACACATAAAGTCGAGGAGATCGCCGGCCGATATGGGCGTGGTGTCTTGAAAAGTAAAAATAACTTAAGGTCGATGATGGAGGCGGGACGCCGCCGTGATGTCATCTTTGTCGGCAGCGAGGAAGGCGGTTATATTTTCCCCAAGTTTTTACCGGCTTATGACGCTTTGATATCATTCTGTAAACTACTTGAGATGCTGACTAAGGAGGGCAGGCCTCTTTCCAGCATTCTGGCTGATTTGCCGGCAGTGGTAATGGCACAAAATAATACCTTTTGTCCTTGGGAGAAAAAAGGGTTGGTCATGCGGAAGCTGATTGAACGAGCTAAAGGTAAAAAAGCCGTACTAAAGGATGGGGTCAAAGTAATAACCGACAACGGTTGGACACTGGTCTTACCGGACCAGGATGAGCCTATATTTCGTGTATACGCTGAAGCCAAGGATATGAAAACGGCCAAGCGTAATGTCGCCAAGGAGATTAAGTATATAAATTCAATCATCTTCGGAACCTAGAGTGCCGGCCGAAAAGTACCATCAGCCGGTCAATTTTTACTACGGGCGAAGGTAAGGATTAATGCAAAATGATACTGTTTAATAATGTTTATAAGTTAACTCTTATAAACTATCGGGGTCCTGTCGCCGCTTCTGTCCCACCGTGCTTTCGCACTGCGGGAGACCTTCGCCGCGCCACCCCGCGGCTGCAAAGGCACGTGATTCGTGAAAGTGTATGAATGGCTTTTTGTTAGGTTCAGCTCGTCTATGTTTGTCATTCTTGTGTTCCTACGTTTGTCATTCTCAGCTTGACTGGGAATCCAGGTAAAGAGGTGTGTTGGTAGAAGCGCGTGTACAGTATTAAAAGGCACAGATGGCCATGGATTCCCGATCGGGGTCGGGAATGACAAACATAAAGCGGGCCGGGAATGACAAACATAAAGCGGGCCGGGAATGACAAACATAAAGCGGGTCGGGAATGACAGTGGTAAGATGGTCGGGTGACGGGTTACGGGGGACGGTGTAGAGACGTTGCATGCAACGTCTCTGTATAACAAAAAGTCCGAAATCTACCCCTGTCCGGATAAATATCGACACACCCCTTAGTCCTCTTGATAGGGGGATAAAAACACTGGATTCCCGATCGGGGTCGGGAATGACAACGGTGAAAGGGTAGAGCGTAGATAAAAGCATAAAATGCCCGCCCGTGGAATGCGAGCGTAGAGGTTTGAGGGTAATATAAAGGTAAGGCGTGTAAAACCGTATAGGAGTTTACAATTACGGACAATTAAGCAGGAGGATAGATGGATACGCAAAATAAAAAAATAAAATTCGGTACCGACGGCTGGCGTGGCCTGATTGCTGATGATTTTACGTTTGATAATGTAAAGTCGGTGGCGTGGGCAATTGGCGTTTACTTACAAAAGAATGCAATTCAGGGTGGCGTGGTTATCGGTTATGACGCGCGTTTTCTCGCTTCCAGTTTCGCTAATACTGTCGGTGATGTTCTCAATGCGATGGGTATTGAGACCTATAAATTCAATCGACCTATGCCGACGCCGATAGTGGCTTATACTATTAAGGAATTAAAAGCCGCTGGTGCCGTTATGCTGACGGCCAGCCATAATCCCTATGATTATCAAGGCATTAAGTTCATAGCCGGTTATGGCGGTCCGGCTGATTCCACTATTACATCGGCTATCGAGGCTGAGATCTCTAAGAATGTTATAAACGAAGGGCCTTTAAATAAAGCCGGGCCTAAGATGCTTTCCAGTATTGAGGGTTACTGGCGTCATATCAGTCAAATAGTTGATTTTGCCAGGATTAAGTCGGCGTCATTAAAAATAGCCGTTAACCCGCTCTATGGTGCCGGTGTTAGGTTGTTGAGTAAAAAAGTGGATGAGTTAAGCGAATCGATGATAGTTGTCAACGATTCCTTTGATCCTTTGTTCGGAGGCCAAAATCCGGATCCTAATGAGTCTAATTTACAAGCTATGGCGGCTGACTTAAAAGCGGCTGGGTTCGATTTGGGAATCGCTTTAGACGGTGACGGCGACCGGTTTGGCATCGTTGACAGTTTGGGCATCTATCTTTCACCTAATCAAGTTATCAGCTTATTGGCATACTATCTTCTAACCGAACGTAAATTATCGGGTGCCTTGGTCAGGACGGTAGCGACTACTCAATTAATCGATGATATAGCTCGCGATCTAGGCGCGGAACTGATTGAAACACCGGTTGGATTTAAGTGGATCTGTCGCGAGATGCTAAAGCAACCGGTGGTAATCGGCGGGGAAGAGAGCGGCGGACTAAGTATTTTAGGCCATATCCCCGAGAAAGATGGAATCTTGGCGACCTTGCTTATGGCGGAGATGTTGGCCGCCACTGATAAAAAACCGTTATCGGAGAGCTTAAATGATTTATATGAAAAATACGGCCGGCGTTACGGGATACGCTTAGATATCCATCTGCCGATTGAGAAAAAATTAAGATTAATGACTGGCCTAAAGAACGATCCACCCACTACAGTCGGCGGCGTCAAGGTGGCCCGCGTATCAACTATTGACGGAGTCAAGCTGGTACTGGCCAACGATGACTGGCTTTTAATAAGGCCGTCAGGGACGGAACCGCTTGTTAGAGCCTATATTGAAGCAAAGTCTCCAACCGGATTTTCTCTGCTTGAGAAATACACCCAAAGCATTGTAAAATAAAAATATATTTACTGAATGTGAAAACTATTATAAGCTTCAAGTCTATACTATTATTGTTAAGGGATTTGATTGTCAATATTTAATTATCGCAAGTTGCATCTATCGTTAGCTGTTGTCTTTATTATTTTGGGTATTCTCTTATCTACCTCATATTACGCGCGTAAAAAATGGGACATCAGCCCCGGACCGCGTAAGCGCAAACTTATAGATTTTATAGACAGGCAAAATAAAGAGAGGCATAAATTAGAGTATGAGCTCAAAGGGCTCCGAGCCGATGTCACTAAATTACAAAAGACAGCTGCTAACAGCAAAGGCCAAATAGGCGCGTTCGCCAAGGAGATGGATAATTTAAAGAAACAATCAGGCTTAACCTCACTGAAAGGCGACGGCATAGAGGTAGTTATCAGTGATGCTACCGTGGTGCCTTCAAATCGTGATCCCAACAACTATCTGGTTCATGATTATGACTTACAAATTATCGTCAATGCTCTATGGCGGGGCGGCGCTAGAGGCATTTCCCTAAACGGCCAAAGATTTGTTTCGACCACGGCGATTAGATGCGCCGGTACTACGGTAATGGTCAACTCCGAGCCGTTGGGCGGTCCTTATAAGATCGAGGCCATAGGCAGCCAATCGAAGTTGATTAAGATATTGAAAAAAGACCCCGACGCTAAACAAGTTTTACAAAGCTACGCTAAGACTTACGGACTTAATGTCGATGTTAGACAAGTTGATGAGCTTAAGTTGCCGGCTTATAAGGGCAGTTTGAAATTTAATGATATAGAAGTGGTAGCCCAGTGATACCATTATTCGGCTTATTGATCGGTATCACTATCGGCGTATTGGTTAAAGTGCCGATCTCACCTTGGATGGCCCGTTATCTTGGTATTGCCCTCTTGGCCGGCCTTGATAGTGCTTTTGGCGGGCTAAAGGCCAGCTTTGAAAAGAAGTTTAATGACCGCCTTTTCATCGGGGGTTTTTTAAGCAATACACTAATGGCCGCGTTTATAGTCTATTTGGGTGATATTCTCGGCGTCGAGTTGTATTTGGCGGCTGTAATTGTTTTTGGAGTGCGTTTGTTTCAAAATTTGTCAGCCATCAGGCGGCATTTATTCCAGGCACGGCACTGGGAGTAGGCGGCCGTTTTGCGGCGCCGAAGTAAGGAGATATTAATAAAATTTTTACAAATATATTTGCGCGGCGTCAATTAACAATCGGTATTATTCTACTGATTATCGGTTTTATCTTAGTTACTCAGTTAAGGGTTCAGGGGCGTTCGAATCAGAATCTTTCCGATCAGCCGGAAACCGATTTAACGGAAATCATAGACAAGCAAGATATCGAGATAAAAGCGCTCCGGGCCGATATCTCCGCGCTTCGGATCAAGCTGACTCTTTATCAAGCTTCTTCTAAAAATAATAATGATATTATTAATGCCGGTAAAGTTGAGTTGGACGGTATGAGAGTGCTGTTGGGGCTGGATACTGTAGCGGGTCCGGGCATATCGATACTCATCAAGGATAAGAATAGGTACTTGACCGGTTTCGATATAAGACAGTTGCTGGAAGAGTTGAGGGCCTCGGGCGCTTTATCGCTCTCGATCGACGGTAAACGGGTGGTAGCCAAGAGCAGTTTTGCCAGACACAACGGTTCGGTATATATGGATGGCCGGCGTTTACGAGTTCCCTATAAGGTATCGGCATTAGGTAAACCGGATATCCTTTACCAATCGATTACTTTACCGCGGGGCATAAAGGACAGGTTGAGCCATTTTGCGGGCGTCCACCTAAAAATCGATAAAAGTGAGCGGTTGGTTTTGCCGCCGGTGACAAAAAGGTAAATAATCGAGTTAATAATGAGAGCGGATGGAGTCTTGGTTTATAAGTCGGCGGTTTTGACGCAATTGTCTTCAAGGAAATCAGGTATGGCCTGTGAATCAAGTATATGATTAATGACCTCAGCGTCTTTTGGATAACCTAATAATGATACTTTTAAAGAAAATCTTTTATCTTTTAGTGGTATAAAAATATTCAATTGTTTTAGGGTCAATTTCCGTATCCTGTTTAAAGCGATGTTGGCGTTTGATAAACCCGTTTCCGGCATTATTAAACAGAAGACTCCGCCGCCTACATGGCCCAATTCATCTACCAACCTAATATTTCCGCGTATGGCCTTAGCGGTTTCCTTGGTTATCTTATTTTTAAGATTGAGCGCGAATAAATTAAACTTCCAATGGTCGATTTTGATTAAAGCGATGGTAAAGTCTTGTTGATTCCGTTCTTGTTTGCTGATACACAGTCTTATCAATTTGATTATGTACGTTTTATTATAAATATTATAATTTTTATCGATAAAATTCTTATCCTCAAGTTTCAATAATATATACTTCATTCTGCCGGCGATATCTCCGCCGATTATGCCGACTATACCATAAGAGACTGACCTTAAGACCAAGTCAAGCGGAACAAAGTCAGCCGGATAACCGTTTAAGTAGAACTTATTGATTATGAATATTATCGTGGCGAGCATGGCGGATATAAAACCGGCGCGGCGGCCATAGTGGAGAGCTATTACAATAACAGGAGCTAATAGCGCTTGTCCGAGTACTTCTGTCGGGTCTACGCGCTGGCCGATAGCTATGATTGTCGTTCCCAATACAATAGCTAGACCTAAACTGGTAAAAAAAAGCTCGTATTTTCTATACTTCAACTAAAGCTCCATAGGTTATAATATATTGGCGACATAAAATATTAATCGGATTAAGGCGGTAAAAAGTTAAATGTCAATTCGTTATTATAAATATCTAGCGACAGTTGACTCGCAAGAAAGCGGTATAGTCTCTCTCATAATCAACAATGACAATAGACTTGTTGCTATTCCGGCTAAATACTTGCCAAAGGTCGATGAAGGCGACATAGTCGAGGTCTCTTTTACGGTAAAAAATAAAAAGCGGAAACAAGATAAAGATGAAATCATCGATTTGATAAAGGAATTACAAGACAATTAATATGCGCCAATTAAAGTTAATTAGGGTAATCGCTCTTGTTTTAATCAGCATTATTATCTGGACGCCGATAGCCGCCGCGGAAGTTGTAAGGGAACAACCATTAGTAGCGGCTGAGTCAGCTGTTTTAATAGACCAGCGTAGCGGTCAGATCCTCTGGTCGAAAAACGCTGAGCAAAAGCGCCGCATCGCGAGCACTACTAAGATCATGACCGCTCTATTGGTCCTGGAAAAATTGGGCATTGATAAAAAAATCGTATTCAGTCCCAACGCGGCCCAGGTCAGCTGGAATAAGATTAAATATAAAGCCGGTGATGAACGTTCAGCGGAAGAGTTGCTCTATTCGCTGCTGCTCTTTTCCTCCAATCAAGCGGCGGAGGCGTTTGCTGAAACCATTGCTGGTAACGACGGCGAATTTGCCAAAATGATGAACTCAAAAGCGGCGCAACTGGGCGCTCATGATACGGTTTTCGCCAATCCTCATGGTTTGCCGGCTACGGGCCCTGAGTATTCCACCGCTAAGGACGTTGCCGTTATTGCCGCCGCGGCCATGAAATATCCATTTTTCCGAAAAGTCGTTTCCAGTCGCGACCATGATTTTACTATTACCGGAAAACCATCCAGGCGTATCCGGAATATTAATAAACTATTACAATTTTATCCATACGCTACGGGCATAAAAACCGGTTATACATCAAGGGCCGAATATTGTTTAGTGGCGGCCGCTAAGTATGGTAATTTGTCACTTATTTCAGTAATATTGGGCAGTAAGACCAGGAGCCAGTCATTCAGTGACGCAAAAAATATGCTTGAATACGGTTTTAATGATTACTCTTTTCGTCAGATAATCTCCAAGCGTAAAATTTACGCGCAAAAAAGCATCAAGGGCAGTTTCAGCAAAAGAGTAAATATAGTTGCCGGGCAGGACCTCTATTCATTGGTTTACGACCAACCGACATCAATTATATACAGGACTTATATTAAACCGCTTAGCGGGCCGGTCAAAAAAGGAGACCGTTTGGGGAAGATGGTGGCCAGCCAATTTGGCAAGACCATAGGAAAAGTGGATTTGTTGGCCGGCAATAATGTTGGCGAAGATATAAAAGCGCCAAATGAGAAAAGAGGATTTTTTAGTATTTTTAAGTTATTATTAGATCGGAAGAGCGTCGTGTAGGGAAAGAGTGTAGATCTCGGTGGTCGCCGTATCATTAAAAAAAAAATAACAAAAAAACAAATCCTAGCAGCGAATTATATATAACACTCCTCACTAATACTGAATCAAGCGTT
>CAJVYJ010000038.1 GCA_913009475.1 uncultured Actinomycetes bacterium
AACTTTGTCTTCTTGCTTCTCTTTTTTTTTTTTTTTTTTATGTGTTTTTATTTCTTTCTTTGTTTTTTTTTTTTTGTTTTTTTTTTCAAGCAGAAGACGGCATACGAGATATATCAGTGTGACTGGAGTTCAGACGTGTGCTCTTCCGATCTCAGCTTAATATGCCTGAAAATCGCTTCGACTTTTTTCATAATTACCTATCCTCATTAGTATTAATATCGGTTTCAGCCGAAACTGCTTCCTGACCATTGACTGAATCAAGACTCGAAACAGCAAAGCTGGGATAGGCAAGCATGCCCATCTCCGGCAGGTCGAGACCGGCAATTTCATCCGCACGAGAAGATCTGATGCCCATAATAGCATCAAGTAACTTAAAGAAACCGTAAGCCAGAGCAAAAGTATAGATAATAACCGTAACAGCGCCGATCAGTTGAGCAAAAAATTGAGAGCTGCCTCCAAATAGAAGACCACGAACAGTTGTATTGATGCCATTGTAGCCGGCGCCATAAGTACCGTCGGCAAATATACCCAAGGCAATAACACCCCAGATACCGCAAACACCGTGTACCGATATCGCGCCTACCGGATCATCGACCTTTAAAACCCGCTCAACAAAGAGAACACTAAAAACTACCAACACCCCGGCAATACTACCAATGATTACCGCACTTACCGGACCGACAAAAGCGCAAGGCGCGGTAATGGCGACCAAACCGGCCAATAATCCGTTAGCAGTCATAGACGGATCCGGTTTGCCGAATCGTTTCCAAACGTAGAGCATAGCCGCAATGGAACCAGCTGCACCTGCCAACATTGTGTTAACGGCGATAACAGAGATACGTAAGTCAGTTGCCGCCAAGGTACTGCCGGCGTTAAAACCAAACCAGCCGAAAGCTAAGATAATCGTACCTACTATCGCCATGGGAATATGATGCCCCGGCATCGCGTTGGCGCTGCCGTCCTTATTGAACTTACCTATGCGCGGGCCTAAAACCATCGCTCCCGCGAGTGCGGTAATACCCCCGACAGCGTGAATAACTGAGGAACCGGCCCAATCAATATAACCGTGGCCCAACCCCAAATTAGTGCCCATACTTGCCAACCAGCCGCCGCCCCATACCCAGTTGCCATAAATCGGATAAAGGAGACCGGCAATAAAAACGCCGTATATACAAAAAGCAGAGAACTTCCAACGTTCAGCCAAACCACCGGTGGGAATAGTAGCGGCCGTGTCCATAAAAACCATCTGAAATAAAAACAGCATAAAGACACCGACATCGTAGGTACCGCCGACCAAGAAAAATCCTTTAGTACCAAAAATTCCCCATCCCTTTACGATTTCAAAAAGACCATTAAGCGGAGCCGTTCCTCCCAATGAAGCAATACCGCTGGCGCCGCCGAACATTAAGCCAAAACCAATAGCCCAGTAAGCTAAAGCGCCGATGGCGAAAATCGTTAGGTTAGTCATCATTACGTGAGAGGCATTCTTAGCCCGAGTAAAACCGGTCTCTACCATCGCGAATCCCGCTTGCATAAAAAAGACCAACACCGCCGCCAGAAAGACCCAAACGAAGTTCAGCGCCACCGTCAGATGTCCGACGGCTTCCTTAACTGACTGACCACCGAAGATAGCATTATATGAATCTTTGCCTCCGGTAGCCGTTCCGCCTGGGTCTCCGGCATAAGCAACAGCAACGCCGGCTATCACCAAAATCAACAACGTCAAACTTATTACCCGAAAAGACCATCTAAATCTTCTTACCATTAAAACTCCTTTCTTTTGGGGGACGTTGGTTGCATTTGCCGCATAATTGTTATATGAGAATAGTTTTGTAACAAACGCAACCAACGCCCCTTTCTTGTTTAGCCGTCTTAATTCAGCTTAACTGAAGAAGATTGCCGGTAGGTTACCTCCCGGTTAAATGCTAATTGCGATTTTGTAAAAAGAGAGTTTCGGAAGTGTTAAGAGTTTGTTAAATACTAGCTTGTATAACCGACTTTTTTAAATAATTTCCCGAGGTATCGATAATTTCCCGGCGTGCTAATTTCCAACAAGCATAAATTATTCTTTGAAGCTCCCAATAAACTTGAGTAGCCGAATTGAAGTAGTCAAACCGAAAAGTTTCACCATTTCTAACTCGGGCTGGCGTAATGATCTCACTTGTAAAAGCAACCGTCCACCTTGAGTTAATCCGCCGCCTAAACATATCTGGCAGATGTTTAGAAAATAACATCACGAGGTTATCCCTTTGAACCAAAGCTGGCCAAGGCAAAAATATTACTAAAAACAACATCCGGCTTTATTCCTCTAAACATAAGATAGTTGCTGGCCGATTGCTTAAATCGATGGTGAAGAAAAAGAGATTGAGCTATTTTGTTATTAGACGGGGAATCAAGAATAATTGTGTTAAACTGATTTTGACTTAGCAACTTATATAATATTTTTTGGTTAACATCATTAGATAATCCATCGCCATGCCAGGGTCCTACTAAACATTGGTCAGCCGACTTATAGAGCAGATAACCACCGGGAATATTAATATGCCGACGCTCTGATGCCAGCTGATTAATCAAATCTTTTCGTTCGTCACCCCAACAACGAGTATCAAGTTGTTGAAGAAAATTAATGTCGGATCGAATATCCAAAATAGCCGCTTTTTTTTCGGACGCTGGAGCCGGCACTCTTTCCCAACGCTGAATTTTATCTATGATCTTAAAGTTGTATCTTCCATATAAACTGACTGCTCGAGGAGCGGCACACAAGTAAGTAGTTTTGACACTAACTGCATCAAGATATATTAAGGCCTGTTTAAACAAGCCGGTGCCGATACCCCGCCCCCGATAATTATATTTAACAATGAAATTCCCAATCCAAGCAGTTTCCCTATGGCGAAAAATCATAATTCCACCGACTATTTGTCCGTCTATTTCGCTAACAAAGCAACCATCGGGACTATTTTTTAGAAAAGATATCAATTCAGCTGGGCAGGTAATCCAGCCTTCTTCCATAGTAAATTTATATAATATTTTAAGATCGCCTGGTTCTATCGGACGGATATGCAACTATTTTCCTAATGAAACAAGGGAATAGACCCAAGCCAACTTTGCTCTCCTTTTCCGGGAATACCGACCGCGTCAGCGCGACACTGCCGGCAAAGCTTAAATTGAGGAATAAATTTCTCGCACTTAGATCTAGTCGAATCCAACTCAGCGCAAGTGGGAGGCGTATAAACAGACATTGAGCTGATTGGTTTCAGCGGCATAATATTCATCAACCCAGCGCCCAGCGCCGCTACCCGTTTAGCAACTTCGGTTAGATGGCCGCCATTGAGTGTCGGCACTAAAACACTATTTACTTTTACCGCGATACCTTTTTTAACCGCCAGCCGAACCCCGCGCAATTGGTTGACGGAAAGAATTTTGAAAAAATCTTGGCGGTACAACTTGCCATCCATAAAAATATGATCATAAAAGTAGCGGCCTATCCGTTCATCCACGGCGTTTACAGTCACAGAAATACTGGACACGCCTACTTTTATTAAATCATCCAACCGGGATTCAAGAAGTAAACCATTAGTGCTGATACATTTTCTCAATTCCGGGAACTCCTGTTGAATTAAGGCCAGCGTTGCAAAAGTCGCCTCGTTCGCCAAAGCCTCTCCCGGTCCGGCAACGCCAATTATTTTTATACTCTCATTATTAGCCAACACCCGGCGAGTACGAATCAGAGCTTCAGCCGGTGAAATAATCCGTGTGCATACACCCGGCCTATCCTCACTCGAGCCCACCGCTCGATGGCAATATTTACACTTAATATTACATTTGGGCGCCACCGGCAGATGCAGCCGGCCGACACGGAAATGAGCCAGCTTATCAAAACACGGATGGCCCTGATATAGTGATTGCTTTGCCATTTAAATTACATCCTCAATCTTTAATCGATCTTTATCTTCTCTGCTTTCCTGAAATATATTGGCTATTTGATCTACTAATCGAATGGCGGCCTCATAACCCAGCGTTCTTATCCGACCGGCGCCATAGCGATCGTAAACGGGAAACCCTACCCGTAAAAGCGGAATGTCTAAAGCATTTGCCAGGTGACGGCCATTGGAATCACCGATTAAAAGATCAAGATGACGACCGGCAATTTTTTGAGCGATTTTCTTAAAATCGGCTGCCTCCAATATCTCAGGCTGATACGGCCAATTGTAAGTTGCCGCCAATATCTCGATTGCCTGGGAAAGCTTAGTCGAGGCGCTGGCTAAGAGTACCGGTTCCATTCCCAGCTCCAAGATAAAATTAGCCATTGCCGCCGTCAGGTCAGGCTCCCCATAGATAACAGCCTTAAGGCCAAACAAGCGACGATGAGCGTCAGCCATAGCGTCAAGTAATCGCCCCCTGGGTTCAATATAGCGCTCGGTAATCCGGCCGCCCAACTCTTTTATAGCGCCAAAGAAATTATCCGTTGCCCGCAGCCCGATAGGCAAACCAAGATGCCGGCGTTCTATAGAAAAATCTTCTTTAAGACAGACCCCCGCACTTTGCTCACCGGCAGCCAAGCTCAACTCAATAGTACCGCGGGAGTCGCCCATCTTCACAATGTCACTACACTTAGTGCCGCCGGGCGGAATCGCGGATAAAGGTTTTTCCAAACAATCAACTGTCAACGGCGCGTCCAGAGTCAAGGAATTGTCCGGTAAAATTATCGCCGATATACCGCTGTCCACCAATAACAGTTTCAGCCAGCGAGTATCGGCCGGAGAAATAATGCCCGGTAAAAAATTTATCGCCCGTGACCCCTTGGTCCTCCGCGCCAGATGACAAACAACTTGCTTTACCGCCGTATGAAAACCAGCGGACCAGTCGTCTGCAAAACCGGGAGCGCGAATCGGCACTAGAGTTATATCAGGATAGCTCTTGGCGCATTCAGCGCTGATACGGTCAATGTCATCACCGATTGTTTCGGCGAGACAACCGGTAATCAGACCGATTATAGCCGGATTATAACGATTAATTACATTTTTAACCGCCGCCTGAAGATTGGCCTCGCCACCATATATCGCATCCTTCTCATTAAGCGCTGAAGAAGCAATGTCAATCGGCTCTCTAAAATGACGGACAAGATAAAGTCGCATATAAGTGCTGCACCCCTGCGAGCCGTGGATAAGAGGCATTGCTTGAGCTATGCCTTTAAGCGCCAAAGCCGCGCCCAACGGCTGGCAAGCGCTACAAGTATTTACAGTTACATAGTTTTTTGGCGACATAATTTCTTCCCTCTCTTACCCTTTATTCTTTCTCGCTAATTTCCAGACCGGGCTAAAAATACTGTCATGAACTTCCTTGGCAAAACAAGCTATGCCTTTAAAACCGGCAAATAAAATGTCGCGATCGTGATTGAAATCACTAAAAGCTATACCCAGTTTGTAAGCGAGATACCGCTCCTTAACACCGCCAACAAAAATATCAATGCCTTTTTTCTTAAGCAGTTCCGTTAATTCCAGCGGATTAGCGTCATCTATTATTATCGCCCCATTGCCCAACAAAGCCGAGATTTGCCGGTAATCCTTAGCCTTACCTGATTGAGTTCCGGCTACGGCAACTTGCATCCCCAATTTATTGAAGACGCGGATTAATGCCATAGTTTTAGCCGCGCCCCCCATATAAACCGCCGCGATTTTACCATGAAGCTTTTGCCGGTAAGCCGCCAAAACTTTTTCGGTCTTTATTTTCTCGCGCTTGATAATCTTCTTGGCGGAAGCAAGCATATTCTTATCATTAAAAAAATCAGCTACTTGAAGTAATGTCCTGGAAAAATCCTCAAGCCCAAAAAAGCTAACTTCTTGATAAGGAATATTATATTTTTCCATCATCATTTGGGCTAAATGCTTCATTGAGCCGCTACATTGCACTAAATTTAAATCGGCGGTGTGCGCTCGGGCAATATCACCGATGCGACCATCACCCGTAATAGAGGCAACTACTTCAATACCAAGCTCCGTAAAGTAATGTTTTACTTCCCACAAATCGCCCGCGACGTTATACTCACCTAAGATATTAACTTTGTACGGTGCCTTGCTTAACGTTTTTTTTGTGCCGATTACATAGTTGAATAAAGCTTCACCGGCAGCTTTATATCCATCGGATTTATTGCCCCGAAAACCTTCGGACCGTACCGGTATCACCGGGAAATCGATCTCTTTTTCAGCTTGGCTGCAAACCGCCTTAATGTCATCGCCGATAATCCCGACCGGGCAGGTGGAATAGACAAATATCGCCGCCGGCCGATAATCACGCGCTACCTCACGTATGGCATGATAAAGTTTTTGTTCACCGCCGAATATGACTTCTCTTGTTTGCAAATCAGTCGAAAAACTTTGGCGGTAAAGCCGAGAACCGCTGGACAAACTACCTCTAATATCCCAAGTGTAAGCGGCACAACCAATCGGGCCGTGCACAATATGAGCCGCATCGGTAATGGGATTTAAAACCACGCGAGCGCCTGAATAAACACAAGCCCTTTGGCTCACCGCTCCCGCCAAACTAGCCTGGTTACAGGCTAGTTCACTACGCCGGTCCGCGGTTTTTTCCGCAATATGAGCCCTTCGCTCCAGCAGCATATTTATCTGTTGATTATTTAAGGTATTATTATTATTCATTCGTCATATTTCCTTTTAGATATTCAACGCTTACATAATCATTTCAAAATGTGATTCATCCATGTCACGATCTTTTCGATCAAGCAGGGTGTTACCAATGCGCTCAACCAGACGCGCAGCTCCGGCATAGCCGACGATAGGAAAATGATGCAAATTAGCCCGATCAGTTATCGGAAACCCGACGCGCACCAAGGGAATGTCCTCGTTATGAGCTATGGATTTGCCATAAGTATTGCCGATAAGCAAATCAACCGGCTGCTCCTTGATTTTTTGATGCAAGGTAAACAAATCTCCGGGAATAATTATTTCTGCTTCCAAACCGGAACTGCTCACAAGTTCACGTAAATCACTGATAAAACTTTCCGGCGCCCAACCGCTTATAATGTACACCGGCACCATTCCCATCTCTAATACTAAGCCGGTTAAGCCAAAAATTACATCCGGATCCCCAAAAATAGCCACTTTTTTACCGTGAAAATGCGGATGAGCGTCAGTCATCATATCAACTAAGCGACCGCGTTCATCTTCGATTTCAACAGGAATGGATTTACCGGCCAGATCGGCAAGCGACATAATAAAAGCATCGGTTTCTCGGATGCCGATGGGAGTAGCAAGAGACACTGCTTGTACGCCAAATTTTTGCTCTAAAACTTTGGCAGCCGGATTAGCGGCGACCTGGCCGAGAGCCAGAGTAGCGCAGGCATCAGCTGAAGCCTGAATATCATTAATTCTAGCGCCACCCTTGGGATAAAGCCGATATTTACTAGTTAGAGGCGTATCCAAAACCCCTGAGGTATCCGGAAAAATATTTACTTTTATATCAAAGATATTTATCAAGCGTTTAATTTCACGAATATCACCCGGATCAATAAAACCGGGAATGATATTTAGCCGCCCAGGCTCAGCGGTTTTCTTTTTAGCAACTCCCTCAACCATAGCTTTAACAGCATTCGCATAACCGGTAATATGCGAGCCGACGTAGCTGGGGGTGTTGGCGACTAAGATCGGGAAATCGGACGCCACCTTTTCTTTATGATACAGATCCTCAACAATTCCGGATACATCATCCCCGATTGTTTCAGCCACACACGTAGTACAAATACCGAGAATTTCCGGCTTATATATGGCAATAGTATTATTTATAGCCGCTTTTAAATTACCGCCGCCGCCAAAAACAGCAGTTCCTTCATAAAAAGCGCTGGTAGTGGCCATAACCGGCTCGCGGTAGTGCCTAGTCAATACCATTCTTAGATAGGAACAACACCCTTGAGAACCATGAACCAGCGGCATACAGCCGTGAATACCAAGATATGCATAGACAGCGCCGATTGGTTGGCAAATTTTTGCCGGGTTAATTGTTAATGCCGATCTTTTGTCGTTTTCGCTAGTGATATAATTCCGCATTTTTCTCCTTCTCGCCTACCTACTTTTTCGACCTTCTCGCTTATCACTGCTCTTGCTTCCATGGCGGCACCGCGAATTTCCATGTCGGGCTATTGATCGCCATATCCAAATCTCCGGCAAAATTAATGAAACCTTCAAAGCCGGCGTACGGCCCGCTGTAATCATAGGAATGTATTTGGCGAGAAGGCACACCCATTTTCTCGGCCACATATTTGTCTTTGATGCCCGAGCAAAAAAGATCCGGCTGAAATGTTTCAATAAGCCTCTCGGTTTCATAATGATTAAAATCATCGACAATAACATGGCCGTCTTTTACATGTATCATCATTCCCTTATAATCCATCAGCGGAATTTCCCGTCTTAGCTCGGCTATTTTTTTCTCATCCAAGCCTCTGGCATCGGCCTGCCGCTCAAAGGTAAGATCGTCAATGACAGCGCTAGATGTCCTTTGTTTTATTTCCGGCAGAATTTTACGACCTTCGTAATCATCACGATGAGCAAATTGATAGCCCGCAACCACAACTTCCATCCCTAAAGTCTCAAACAAATTTAAATAGTGGTCGCTGCGCGAGGCGCCAGCAAAGATTATTACTTTTTTGCCGGAGAGGCGCTGCCGATAATATTCCAAGTGCGGTTTTACCATCGCCAAACCATTTTTAATAACTTTCTCGGTTTGTTTGTTAATTTCTTCGTCGTCAAAAAATTTAGCAATATGCCGAAGTGCTTTTATCGTACCGTCAATCCCGATATAATTAACTTTAAGCCATGGTACGCCCCATTTCTGCTCCATCATTTTGTTGGTGTAATTAATTGAACGATGACACATCAAAATGCTTAACTTGGCTTGGTGCGCCCGACTAATATCTTCATAGCTGCCGTCGCCGGTAAAAGTGGCCACTATCCGATACCCGATCTCCTCCAGTAACGGCTTGATTGCCCATAAATCACCGCCAATGTTATATTCACCAAAGATATTAATATCAAAAGGCGTCGTATGTTCAAGCTCCTGAGTGCCGATTACATGTTGCATTAAACAATTACTGGCAATATGATGACCGGCTGACTGGCTGACGCCGCGATATCCTTCACAACGTACCGGAATAATTTTGATATCCAATTCTCGTGCCAGCATAGCAGCAACATTTTCTATATCATCACCAATCAGCCCGACCGGACAAGTGGCATAGACGGCAATGGCCTTAGGCTTAAAAATACGATAAGCTTCTTTAATAGCCGCCGCTAATTTTTTTTCACCGCCGAAGATAATATCTTTCTCCTGAATATTGGTTGAAAGGCAATAACCCATATAATAATTTTTATCAGCTTCAGGTCGAGCGAAATTTCGTCTGGTGCCCCAAGTATAATAAGCGCAGCCTATCGGCCCGTGAACGATATGGAGCATATCTTTAATCGGCCCCAAAACCACTCCCTTGGCGCCGGCATAAGCACAACCGCGAGAACTGATAATCCCCGGTATGGTCTTATCATTAGCTTCGATTTTTTGCCGGCCGGCAGAACTGTCCTTAACAACAATATGTCGGCGACGTTTGACTGCTACTTTTTCGGGCATTGCCGTTACTATTTCGTCAATAATTTTATTTGATTTTCTTACATCGGCCATTTCCATCTCCCATTTGCTATCTATTATTCAGTTATAAAAGGGCCGCCGGGCCGCAGTCACCGGTTCTTACCCTCACGGCATCGTCGACCGGAGAAATAAATATTTTGCCGTCGCCGATATTTCCCGTTTGATTGGCTTTAATAATCAAGTCAACCACTTTTTGGCAACATTTGTCTTCCACCACCAGAGTAATCATCCTTTTGGGAATAAAACTCACACTTGACGGTTTAGGTAATTTATCCGAGCCGGTTAAAGCAGGCACAAATTCAAATCGTAAGCCTTTCTGCTTGCCCCGCCCTAAAACCTCAACTAATGTTATTGCCGGATAGCCAGCGTTTAACAAAGCATCATTAGTACGCTGAATTTTATTCATCCTGATAATCGCGGTTATCTCTTTCATTTATTTCTCCATTAGTCCGGTCCGAATTGTGTAACTTGTTTCCACCGGCGTAATAAATATTTTGCCGTCGCCGATCGCGCCGGTATAAGCAGCTTTCTTAATTGTTTCTACCGCTACGGCTGTCTGCTTCTTAGGCACCACCAGCATTAGCATAACCTTGGATAACTCTCGGTAGTGCACGTCACCGATTTGCAGCCCTCGTTGCTTACCGCGACCGAAAACATTCATCTTTGTCAATGCCGTAAATCCATTTTCATCCAAGGCTTTAACAGTTTCGCTTTCTTTTTCCGGCCTAATTATCGCTCTAAGCATTTGCATCTCTTTTAGCCTCCTATGCCGCTTCAATAATGCCGAATTCCATCATCATTTTTTCCAGTACCTCCATAGGCATCGGCTTAGGGACAACAAACATATCATTGTTGTCCAATTTATTCGCTAAAGACCGATAAACATCCGCCTGCGAACTGTCGGATTGATAACTAATTACTGTTTTTTTATTGATTTCCGCGCGTTGAACAATGTTATCGCGAGGAATAAATTGAATTAATTGGCTGCCGAGACGTTGAGCGAAAGCAGTTACTAAATTAAGCTCGCCGTCAACATTGCGGCTGTTGCAAATTATTCCTCCCAAACGAGCGCCGCCGCTGTTGGCAAATTTAACAATTCCTTTGCAGATATTATTAGCCGCGTATAAAGCCATTAATTCTCCGCTGGCGACAATATATATCTCCTTGGCCTTACCTTCCCGCATCGGCATAGCAAAGCCGCCGCAGACAACGTCACCCAATACATCATAAAAGACATAATCAATCTGGTTCTTCTCATAAGCGCCTAAATTTTCCAGTAAAGTAATGGCGGTGATAATACCACGGCCGGCACAGCCGATTCCCGGTTCCGGTCCACCGGACTCCACGCACTTGATACCTTGAAAACCGTCTTGCACCACTACATCAAGTGTTACTTCATCCTCTCCTTCCATGCGTAAGGTATCCAGAACCGTCTGCTGCATCATTCCGCCCAGCAGCATGCGCGTCGAATCTGCTTTGGGGTCACAGCCAACAAGCATTACTTTTTTCTTAGCTTCGCCTAAGGCGGCAACTAAATTTTGAGTGGTAGTTGATTTGCCGATGCCGCCTTTGCCATAAATAGCTATTTGCCTCATTTAAAGCCTCCTTTTTATATAATTGCCCTTTCATTTATTATAGCCAGCTTATATTTCCCGGAAGTTTCCCGACTGTAAAATTTCGGTTACTTTTAGTTGAAATATGCGTAACAATATTAAGGTAGTTTAGTGGTATGCGCAGCATTTATTACCAACTTGTGCTGTTAATCTTAAATATAATAATGCTAGTTTTATCGGAAGAGATAACCGACGTGGCGGACGGTTTTGATGTGATGGCTGTATTTAGGACCAAGCTTGGCCCGTAAACGCCGAATATGGACATCGACGGTGCGAGTGCCGGAGAAGAAATCGTACTCCCATATCTCTTCCATCAACTGTTGGCGGTGGAAGACCCGCCTCGGGTTGGACATCAAAAACTTAAGCAATTCAAATTCTTTATAAGTAAGTTCGACCGGTAGGCCGTCTGTTGTTACTTCATAACTATCACAATTAAGTACCAAGCCGTCTGTTTTGATGATTTTCTTACTGATTGCTTGTCGTTTAAGATGAAACTGTAATCTCTTTCGTAATTCTTCTTTATTGAATGGTAGGGTAACGAAATCATTGACAAGATTAAGGTCGATTTCAGGCAATATTCTTTCTTTAATGATAATAATTTTGGGAACATCGGTGGGCATAGTGGCGTCCACTTGCTTTAATAGCTGATTTAGATGGTTGACGGACGTGGCTGAGAATAAATAAAAATCACAATCCACTTCATCAAAATTTAGTCGATTCCTCACAGCCACTTTAAAACCCAAGCTTTGAACAGCGGCGCTGACTTCATCAATATTAGCCTTATTTGTGATGATAATACCGGACACTCCAGCTCCTAATCCTTGCCCAATTTTCAGGTTGCCCGCCTAATTTGCCTCCAACTGCAAATCGGCTTACGCCATGATTACGTGAAGCGTAAGACATGTTAAAGCAATCTCCCCACAGCTTGTCGGATGATTACGCATCCTCGTTAAGCCCCACAGAAAACCAACATCCCCTATTTATTATGAGATCGGAAGAGCACACGTCTGAACTCCAGTCAC
>CAJVYJ010000039.1 GCA_913009475.1 uncultured Actinomycetes bacterium
ATCGGAATTAAGTTTTAAGGAGGAATTAAAAGAAATATGCCATCTAACAAGCAACGCGGTTATCTTCTCATTTTTTTTATAGTTACGGTAATGTCATTATTATTACCTCAAATGGTATTGGCGCAAGAGCCAAAGATAGCCACCATGAAAATATCAGTAATGCCGGAATATGATGACCCTCGGGTTTTGGCTATATTTGAACCGGTTTTATCCCCAGACACGAAATTACCGTTAACGGCCCAGTTTAATATTCCTAAAAGCGCGGTAAAACCTCAGATAGGTATGGCTTGTGAGGTGCCTAAAGGTCAAGGTCATCGTTGTAAGATATATAATACTAAAGACAACGGAAAATTTACGGAATTGACCTACAAGGTCGATCAATCGAGAAATCTTTTCTTAGAGTATTATTGGAACCCGTTTAAAAACAAAACCGGAAAAAAATCTTTTAAATTTGATTACATACCGGCGTATGATGTCGGGCATTTGGAGATCGAAGTAGTTGAACCGAAGACAGCAACTGATTTTAAGCTTACTCCTACGACTAACGATATCGGCACTAGCAATGAAGGTTTGAAGACACATGTATACACCTTCAATAATCTTAAAAAAGACCAACCAGTTACCATTAATGCTTCTTATGTAAAAAATGATGCTCAGCCTTCGGTCACTAAACAGTTGGGTGCCAGCTCTAATCAAGGCGAGGGGGAGAAAAAATCAGGCGCAAGCCGAACTCAAATTGCAACGGTCCTATCGCTCATCTTAATTATTATCGGCGGTGGCATCGGTCTAAGTTATTGGCGGGTAAAGACGGTCGGCGCCGGCAGCGGCAGGCCTATGCCAAAACCTAAGGCATCAGTAAGCAAGGGCAAGGGCGCCAAGAAAGCAAAATCTTCAACTAAAAAGTCGGTCGGCTTCTGCCCCAATTGCGGTCAAAAGATCGAAACCGGAGCGAAATTCTGCTCTAAGTGCGGCCATAAGACGAATTCATAAGTGGGAATTGATAATTGACTATATCCAAGAAAAAAAAGATTATAACCGCTAGTGGTTTGGCGTTGATAATTATCGCGATATTTCTAGTGATTTATCGGGGAAGCGCAGCCAACTACTATCTGACTCCGAGCGAGTTAACAGCTAAGCTAAACAGCGGTAGTACCGGCAGAGTCCGCTTGGGCGGTCGTGTCATCGGTGATTCGATAGGGTCGGATAAAGCTACCGGGAGCTTGATGTTCAAGGTCGGCGATAATGACGGCAATAATAATAATGGTATTTGGGTAGTCTATAAAGGATTGCCGCCTGATACGTTTGATCCTGATGCAAAAGTCATTGTTGAGGGCGTATTTGCCAACGGCGCGTTTGAGGCTGACACGTTATTAGTCAGATGTCCGGAAAATTATCTGCCTGAGAAGATGATCAGCGGTACTGCTAATGTTTTAAAAGTAGAAGGTTTGATTTATCGATGAAAGAATATTATAAAGCTAAATAAACAGTCTTGGAGGTTGGAGTATGGGAAAGAAAAAAATTAAATTTTGGTTGGCTTTAGCGGTCATTATCGGGACAATGGGTTATCTTATTTATGCCAATACTTCCAGTACTTATGTCTACTATTTAAAACCCAGCGAACTCATCAGCAAGGCCAAGAAAGACAAATCGGTCTATAACGACAGGGTGCGAATGGGCGGTCTGGTCGTTGATTCTAAGATTAAAGGCTCTAATGTCGGTCGTAAATGGAAGTTTTATATAACTGATGAGCGCGGCGATGTAAAAAGTAAATTAGTTAAAATCAGTTTAAATAAAACCAAGCCGACTGATACGATAGAGATTGATTATACCGGCGTAACGCCTGATACGTTTAAGACCGGCGGCATTGCTATCGTTGAGGGCACGTATACTAAAGCCGGGATATTTAAAGCCGACACGCTTGTGGCTAAATGTCCGTCTAAGTATGTCGGTAAAGATACTAAAGTAAAAACAAAACCCAAGTCAAAAAATATTTAAGTAATTTTAAACAATTAAATGGAGGAATAAGGGTAAATGACAGCGCAAATAGGATATTTTTCTCTGGTAGCGGCAATGTTGGTTGGCATTTATGCGACGGTTATGCCGATTGTCGGGTTAAAACTTAAAAGGAAAGATATTATTGTCAGTGGCGAGCGGGCGGCGATATCGGTAGCCGGATTAATGCTCGCGTCTACGGGAGCTCTGTTGTACGCGTTTTTAAGTCGTGATTTTTCCATTAAGTATGTTTACGAATATTCTAACCGGGCATTATCTACTATATATACCATTTCGTCATGGTGGGCGGGTAACCAAGGCTCTTTACTGATGTGGGCGGTTTTCTTATCCATCTACGCGGCTATTGCTATATTATTGAATCGACATAAAAATCGCGACATGATGCCTTATGTAACAACTATTCTTTCAGCCCTTATCTTATTTTTTACCGCGTTAATAGTTTTTATGGCTAATCCTTTTGTTAAGATGCCGTATATACCTGCAGACGGGCAGGGTTTAAATCCGATGTTACATAATCCGGGCATGTATATGCATCCGCCGGCGACCTATCTGGGCTATGTCGGTTTCGCTATTCCCTTTGCCTTCGCGATGGCCGCCTTACTTAGCGGTAAATTAGGAGATATGTGGATTCGTACGACTCGCCGCTGGGCTATTTGGGGTTGGTTTTGGCTGACAGTCGGAAACCTGGTCGGTGCTTGGTGGGCTTACTATACTTTAGGCTGGGGCGGTTTTTGGGGTTGGGACCCGGTCGAGAGCGCTTCGTTTATGCCGTGGCTGGTCGGCACCGCCTATTTGCACTCGGTCATGATTCAAGAGAAGAAAGGTATGCTTAAGATCTGGAATATGGCCTTGATTACCATCACTTTTAGCTTAACTATCTATGGTACCTTGATTACTCGAAGTGGTATTATCAATTCTGTTCATACTTTTTCTCAATCAGGCCTGGGTCCGTATCTGATGTTTATGCTTTTATCAGTAATGTTTCTCGGGTTTGGCCTGATCCTCTATCGGTTGCCTATGCTTAAGACTGAAAATGAGCTTGATTCCATTGTTTCCCGAGAGAGCGCTTTTCTCTTCAACAATCTTATATTATTAGGGATTGCTTTTATGGTCTTATGGGGAGTAACGTTTCCATTTATCTCCGAGGTGGTGACCGGGAATAAAATAACCGTGGGTCCGCCTTTCTATAATCAAATGGCGGTGCCCTTAGGGTTGGCACTATTGTTTCTAATGGGTTTTTGCCCATTGATAGCGTGGCGGCGGGCTTCCGTTGCCAATCTGCAGCGCAATTTTATCTATCCTTTGAGTTCAGCTTTTGCCGGATTTTTTGTTCTTGAGCTAATAGGTATTAGAAAACCCTGGGCAATAGCGGCCTTTGTGTTGGTGATCTTCGTTGTTTCGACTATTATTTTGGAATTTTATCGAGGTACAAAAGCGCGTCATAAGATGACGGATGAAGATATCTTGACGGCGTTTATTAATTTAATTTGGCGTAATAAGCGGCGTTATGGCGGCTACATAGTCCACATCGGTATAGTACTTATTTTTGTGGCCATTGCGGGAGGGCCTTTTAAAACGGAGAAAAACGTTACTTTAAATAAGGGCGCGGCAACTACAATAGGTGACTATAAAATTGTTTATAATCAGCCGATCCAGTGGCAGGACAAAGAGAAAACAGTACTGGCGGCATCTATGACGGTTTTTAAAGATGGCAAAAAAGAAACCAACGTCACACCGAGAAAAGAACTTTATTCACAGGAACAACAACCTTGGACTCGTGTGGCAATAAAATCAAACCTAAAGGAAGATCTCTATATAATCTTAACCGGTGTTGAGCAAAATGGTACCGCCGGCTTTAAAATAATTATAAATCCGCTGATGGAGTGGATGTGGATAGCCGGGTTTGTGATTACATTCGGGACAATCATAGCTTATTGGCCGGACCCGGCGGAAAAGAGACGATTGGCAATGGTTTATGCCCGGCAGGGGGCTCTAGATGAAGGCTAAACGAAAAGTAATTACGATTTTTTTGGTCTTGTTTCTACTCGCAACTTTAACGACGCCGGCTTTGGCTGTTACATATAAAGATGTTGAAGGCGAGTTTATGTGCACTTGCGGTTGCGGTAAGACTATGACCGCTTGCGAGGACAGTGAATGTAGCGTAAAAAGAGGTTTAAGGAGTACCGTTCAGGGCTTGGTTGATTCTGGGAAAAGCCGGGCTGAAATTATTGACGTTATGCGTAAGAATTATGGCGATACGATTCTGGCTACTCCAATAAAACAAGGTTTTAACTGGGTAGCGTATGTTACTCCGTTTTTACTGGTTATTGCCGGAGGTATCGGCATCTTGTTTATAGTAAGAGGTTGGGTCAAAGAACAGGATGACGATTCTCGAAACGATGAAAACAGTGACGAGAGTAAAAAGGGAGATAAGAAGAATGATAAGAAGTATAGTGATAAGCTCAATCAAGAGCTTGATGATATAAGGTGGTATTAAATGTCCGGGGGCAATGATATTTTTGTACTGATTATTATGGTGGTGGCTTTATCCGGTATCGGTTTATTCGTTTTACAGCCTATCCTGCAAAAAGGGTCTGACGGCGAGTCGGAAAACTATTATATGGAAACACCGCTGCACGAATTATTATCAAGAAAGAATAATCTTTATCGGTCTATTAAAGATACTGAATTTGATTTTCGTTCGGCTAAACTATCGGAAGATGATTACGAAAAATTGCGTGATAAGCTGGAGCGTGAGGCGATGGAGGTTTTAGAGAAAATCGATAATATTGAGAAAGGTTCTAAGGACGATTCTCTTAAGTCGATATCCAAACCGGCCGCAAACAAAAAAAAGCGTAATACAACAAAGAAATTCTGCACTGAGTGTGGGGAGCCTTATAGCAAAGGTACCAAATTTTGTACTGGTTGTGGCGGCAAATTACCGGACTGAGCTACCGGCCCGTTATCTCGCCTTTATGCATGCCGGCATCAAGGCATTTTTGCTGTTATGAGCTGAATCATATAATGATCTATCCATGATGGAGCTTGAGAATCATTTGACCAAATTGAAAGATAACGACATAAAAAATGAGGGTGCCGGTACGGTAGAGATATCGGTTAAGGATTTAGTTAAATCTTTTGGCCGACGCACCGTCTTACATAAGATATCTTTTGACCTGAACAAAGGGGATTTTTTAAGCATTTTCGGCCCTAACGGAGCCGGAAAAACCACTACGTTAAAGATACTTTCCACCCTTATTGCGCCCACTTCAGGGGAGATAACTGTTTCCGGGATAAAATTAACCGATGACCCGACTCCGATACGTCAAAAAATCGGTTTTATATCTCACAACCCTTTGCTATATCATGACCTAAACGCGCTGGAGAATCTGCAATTTTACGGAGCGCTTTATCAAGTACCTGATCTTAATAAGCGCATTGATGAACTCTTGGAGAGAGTCGAATTAAGCCATAGGCGCTATGACTTAATTCGCGGTTATTCCAAAGGTATGATGCAAAGATTATCAATCGCCAGGGCATTGCTACATAAGCCCTCGATTCTATTTTTGGATGAGCCCCATAGCGGCCTTGATCCGCACGCGGTAGACATACTGGACGGATTATTGGACGATATTCGTCCGGAACATACTTTTATTATGATTACTCATAATTTAGGTAAAGGTCTCTCACTATGTAGTGCCGCTATGATATTAGACGGCGGCAATATCGTTTTTTATAAAGACAAGGCTGCTCTCAATGTTGATGAGTTTGAGCAGACCTATCGCTTTATTGTCAAAGGAGAAAACGAGTAAGTGTCATCTTTGAAGCAGATATGGGCAATACTAAAAAAAGATATAGTCCTGGAGTTGCGGACAAAAGAGATGCTTATCTCAATGTTCTTATTTGTGATGCTGACGATGATTATCTTTAATTACTCTTTTAGCGCCGAGAGAAATGATTTGACTAAATTCGGCGGCGGGTTACTCTGGCTGGCCTTTACCTTTACCTCGTTGTTGGGCCTCAACCGTTCTTTTGTTCACGAGAAGGATGAGGACTGCATGGATGGATTGCTGCTCAGCCCCATTGACCGTTCGCTGATATATGCAGCTAAAGTGTTGAGTAACTTAATATTTTTATCTATTATCGAGATTATCGCCATACCGATATTTTCGGTATTTTTTATTAAATACGACTATACGCCGAAACTCGGCTTATTTATAATTGGCGTTATACTTAGTAATATTGGTATAGCGTCTATCGGTACTTTCTTAGCGACCATGGCGATTAACACTAAGACCAGAGACCTCTTGCTGCCGATTTTAATGTTGCCTCTGATCGTACCGGCGTTGTGGGCGGCGGTTACAATCAGCGGAGCGATAATGGGCGGACCTTATGGACACAATATAGCTGTCGACGTTAGCAACGCTCTGAAACTTTTGGTCTTTTATGATATAGTATTCCTGGTAGTACCCTACGGATTATATGATTTTGTAATTGGAGAGTGAGAGATGAAGACAAGGTACAAAGTATTTTTGGCGCTGACAATTATAGCGGTGCCGCTGTTTATCGCGGGATTAATCGGAACTTTTTATTTTACGCCGCTGGAAGTGAAACAGATAGGATTCAACCAAAAGATTTTCTATTTTCACGTGCCTATGGCGATTACTTCAGGGGTGGCTTTTTTAGTAACCTTGATTGGTTCACTGGCGTACATAGTCACCAGAGATGAAAAATATGATAAGTGGGCGGCGTCAGCGGCAGAGATAGGGCTGGTATTTTCAGCGATGTTGTTGCTTATGGGGATATTATGGGGTCGAGCGGCGTGGGGGGTCTGGTGGACATGGGACCCGCGCCTTACCAGCTATTTAGTCGTTGTCCTACTATATATGGGTTATTTTGTGCTTAGGTCATCCGTCGAATCAACTACACAGCGAGCTCGTTATTCCGCCGCGTTGGGAACGGTCAGCTATATGGCGGTAATATTTACCATGATATCGACGAGGATCTTGCGCAGCACTCATCCGGTTATATTTTCCTTACATAACTCCGGCGTTGAACCGGAAATGCTTTACACGTTTCTCTTAGCGCTCTTTGGTACCTTTGCGTTATTCGGCGCTATTCTTGTAATTCGCGTATCAATAGAGAATATTAGAGAAGAAATAGAAGATTTAAAAGATATGATAGGATAGGAGGTAAAATAATGGAAACATCATTAGTTAAAAATATTCCTTATGTGGCAGCGGCCTATATAGGCATTTGGGTTATAGCATTTGCCTATTTAATTTATTTAGGCAGAACCATGATAGGCTTGAGCAAGCAAGTAAAACTATTAAATGAGACAATTAAAAAAGAGAAGTAATAAAAACAAATGTATTGGACTACCCATATAGCGGTAGGAGCGTTGCTGGGCTCGCGCAGTCGTTCTCGGCTATCGGCGCTGGCTATGGGCGCTATATCACACCCTTTGCTTGACACCATACCTCATTACGATTTTAAAAATAAAATATTTAGCGCCGGAGATTTTATTATTGGGCTGGCGTTGTTGAACTTGCTGGTAGATGATAGAGATAATAGTAAAATAATTTTAGGGGCGCTGGGTGGTGGGGCTCCGGATATCGAGGGTGGGCTGGTATATTTTCATCTTATATCTAAGCGTCGGGCTTATTTTCATAAATTATTTCCTCACTCTAAAACATCTCTAGCTCGAGCTTTGGTCCAAGAATCACTGATAATAGCGGCAGCTTATTTAATCGTTAAAAATAATCAAAAAAAGCCCCCAAGTAATCCTGCCTTCGTTTTACCTGTAAGGTTTAAGTTGAATTCTGTTCCACTTCGGCCTAAGTCGTAGCGCCTTTGCTTTCCTTTACTCCAATTTTAAACTCTTAGCAGATATTCCGTTAGCTCAAACCACTTGGGAGCTACATTTAATATACCCACTCAATTTGAGGTTAAACAACTTAATCATTTTTTTAACCATTTATCAATAAATTTGTAAGCGCTTTCCTTAGTCAATATCTTCTCTTCCAAGCGAGCTTCCAGGAGAGCCTTCATTACTTTACCTACCTCCGGGCCTGGTGCCAGCTGCAGGTACTCCATTACCTCATTACCGTTAAGTGGGGCTCGTATTTTGGCTGACTCCTCTTCCTTTTCTAAATAAGCGATGCGCTGGTCGAGTTCATCCAATAAAAGCGCGAATTTTCTTGACTGATTAGGGTTTCTGCTGGTACAGTCAGCGCGTACCAGCTGATTAATTTTAGCCAGATGAGGACCGCAGTCTCGAACATATCTGCGTACGGCGCTATCGGCCCAGCCCAGGCGATAAGTATGAAATCTCATATGCATTTCTATAATACTTGATACATTTGCTATGACTTTACTGGGATACTTTAAGGCACGTAACCGTCGTTTAGCCATTTTAGCGCCTAATATCTCATGATGATAGAAGTGTACGCCGTCGGGTCCGAAAGATTTAGTGCGCGGTTTACCGATATCATGTAGCAAAGCCGCCAGCCTAAGGTCCAATTCCGCTGGAACATTTTCGACGACGGTTAAAGTATGCTCCAAGAGGTCTTTATGGCGATGAAGAGGGTCAATGCAAGACGCCAGCTCACTTAATTCCGGCAGAAACTCATCGGCTAATCCCGTGGTTGCTAAATAATAGAGACCTTGTGAAGGCGCCAATCCAAGTAGAAGTTTAGATAATTCCGTTTGAATCCGTTCCGCGGAGACTATTTCTAGACGTTTCTTGAGGCGCTTGATAGAGGCAAGTACTTCCACTGCCGGTTCAGTAATTAAAGTTGAAACGAATCTAAGCGCGCGCAACATGCGTAAAGGGTCGTCGCTAAAACTCTCCTCCGGACTAAGAGGGGTCTTTAACTCACGGTTAGTCAAGTCGCTTAAGCCGTTGAAGAGATCCAAAAACTCACCTGAGGGCAATTTAAAGGCCATGGCGTTGACGGTAAAGTCGCGGCGAGACAGGTCGGTCTCAATAGAGGCGACAAAATCAACTTGCGGTTGACGACTATCGGTATTATAAAGTTCCCGGCGAAAGGTGGTGATTTCAATTTTTAAGTTATTTTTTTCTAAGCCGATGGTGCCAAACTGCATACCTATCTTCCACAGTTCGTCCGCGTATTCATTAACTATCTTAACTATCTCATCCGGCGCGGCATCGGTGGCAAAATCAAAATCATCATGAACGCGGCCCAAGAGGGCGTCGCGGACGCTGCCGCCGACTATATAGAGCTCGTGTCTGTTTTGTGAGAACAGTTCACCTAGTTCTATAATTATTTGGTTGTCTAGGAGCAAAGCGCGGGCTCTATTTACCTCTTTTTCATCAGTGCTTAGGTTTTTATTTGCCATGGATGGATTATAACAAAAAATTAGTTAAAACTGTTTAATATCTACTCCTGTGTTACTCTCGGGGTCCTTTCATTTACATTTTTGCGGGTGTTTAAATAATGCCGTTAAAAGAAAAACCGGGCTGGAAAATTCTTGGTAATTGTAGTATCAGAGCTTGCTCTGATAACAACTAAGTAAAGCAAGTTTTGCGCCTACATTGATTGGGCTTTACAATTTGCATTTACAATTGCGCGAATATAAAATCGCCGCTCTGAGCGGAAGGCCAGCTGTGTGCTATTGAGTCTTGTTTTACTCCTCTCTTTGCTAAAGAGGGGTCGGAGGGAGATTTCGTGACTGGTCTTTTTCTACCATGGCCTTATTATATTTACCATTTATCCCTTGTTGCCAATTGTCAAGATTGAAGATCTGGCCCCATTTTATTACTATTTGCGAATTAAGGTATAAACTATAAGAAAACAGCGCGAAGCGGGAAATGGAGATGACAGTATGAAAATCAAGTGGTTGGGCCATGCCGCCTTCTTGATAACAGCAGCCAATGGTGTTCGCGTAATTACCGACCCTTATCAGAGTGGTAGTTACGGTGGTTCTCTTAAGTATGGACCAATAAAGGAAAGTGCTGATATCGTAACCATAAGCCACAGCCATCCCGACCACGGTTACATCGAGGATATTGACGGAGACCCACGAATTATAGACAAAGTAGTTAACAATTTTGAATTTAAAGGAATTAAAATTACTGGTTTTAAAGTCTTTCACGATCATGTCGCCGGTGCGCGGCGGGGTGAAAATATAATATTCATCTTTGAGCTTGAAGAGCTGAGAGTCTGCCATTTGGGCGACTTGGGCCACATGCTCAGCATTGAACAGTTAACAGAGATTAAGCCGGTTAATGTTTTAATGATACCTGTCGGCGGCACTTTTACTATCGATGCTGTCCAAGCTGGTGAAATAGTAGGCCAGTTGGAACCGGAATTAATAATTCCTATGCACTTTCACAATGAAAAATGTCTTTTCAGTATCGACCCTATCGATAATTTCCTGTTCGGCAAAACCCATGTTGTCAAGAGAGAAAATTCAGAAATCAAGGTGACGGCCGCGAATTTGCCGGCCGTCTCTGAAATCGTGGTTTTACAACCGGAGCTATAAGCAATAAGTGTCTAGTGGTATCCCTGCGATGACCTCTGCGTTTATTCGCCGGCTAAGGTGATTTGCCTTTTCTGTTTTGTTTTGATACAATTCAAGTTCTTGCGCTAATCTTACGATAAATTCTTATAGTCAATCAAAGGAACTATTTGCGGAAACGTAGTTTAAGTCGCGTCAGGTTAAGAATCAGAAAAGCTAAAAGGCAAGCTACTTTATTTTCCATTAAATTAGATGTAGCGCTGGTTATTATTATGGTAACCATTTTAGCGGTTAAACTTACCATTGCCGTCAATGTTCGTACCGAACCTCTAGGCAAAGTGCTCGTTGCTTATGCTGTAAATCATGATTCGTCGACTATTAAAGCTGTGGCTAAAGACAAAGTAAGTTATAAAAAGATTCAGGTGGCTAAGGCGCCGACCGCACCAAAACGGGAAGACAGAGGTCTTAACGTATCCAGGAGCGCTCCCTTTGTAAGGCCCGTGGGAGAGTCCACTCACACAATCGCTTGGATAAACAGTTTAAACAAATTTCTAGCCGGCTCACCTATGAGCGGTATGGGTGAAATTTTTTACAAGACGGCTAAAGCTAAAGGTATAGATCCCCGCCTATCTCCGTCGATAGCCAAGGTGGAGTCGGGCTTGGGACGAGCCACCCCGGGCGGCTACAATGCTTTCGGTATGACAGCGGGCACTGCGCCGGGTCATAGTCGTAATGGTAGTTGGCAAGCTTTTGGCAGTTGGCAGGATGCAATTCAAAGTAACATATCGTTCATCGGCTATCATTGGGGTTCGGTTAAAAGTCCGTTTCGTATGCGTGGCTATGCTACTAGTACGGTCTGGATGAGGCACGTCAGCTCCGTAATGTCTACCATCCAAAACCCAGGTCCAGAGCCGCCTCCGCCTGTTCTCGGTCCGGCTGAAGCGAGCATAAACGTCGGTAATAACGGGGGATAAATTGTCCAAAATATGGAACTTTAAAGGATATGTTATCGATGAGGGGCTAAAACCTCACGACGCTAATTATAAATCGGATTATTATCAATATTTTTTCATAGTCAAACGCGACAGCAAACATATATTTAAATATTGTATTTGGCTAAAGAAGTCTATTATCGAGGCCGACGAGGGAATGAAGCAAGAGATGAGGACGACCGGCCATAAGATCAACCAACGCTTATATGAACTGGCAACGGCGCGCGTTAAAGAAAAAATAGTCAACCGGGAATTTACCAATAAACTATTAATCGTAGATGATGAAGACGGTGAAACTGAGGTAAACCTGGATGAAATGAAAAAAAAGATAAGATAAATTATCTTACTTAATTATTGTATATCTGCTATAATTTCCCTACCTTTAAGATCGGTCCTGTGAGGCTGTCAAGGGAGGCGAAAATAAGTACAAGTACATAATCAGCCTTCTGAAGCGCTTGCGGAAGGCTATATTTGTGCAAATTTTATGAAAAATAAAAATATTAAGAAATCAGTTATGGACCAAGCGGCCATTCATCGGGCGCTGACTCGTGTAGCTCATGAAATAATTGAGCGTAATCAAGGCGTTGCCGGTATCGGTTTAGTCGGTATCAGAACTCGCGGCATCTATCTGGCTAAGCGTCTAGCTAAGAAAATTAAAGATATTGAGGGTTGCGAAGTACCTGTTGGCCTTCTGGATATAACATTTTATCGTGACGATATCTCCATCCACCCTCAACCCCGGGTTTTGGAGATCGGAAGAGCACACGTCTGAACTCCAGTCACACT
>CAJVYJ010000040.1 GCA_913009475.1 uncultured Actinomycetes bacterium
ATGGTATAGTAAAAGAATGTTGAAAGAAATGGAGCCACAAAAGAATAAAATCGAACTGGTCATATTTGACTTAGACGGTACCTTGCTCGATACGATAGAACTGATTTATCTCTCTTTTAAATACGCGACCGAAACAGTCTTAAATAAAAAATTTACGCGCGAAACATTGATAAAAAACATTGGTCGCCCTCTGCTTGAACAGATGAAATACTTTTCTGAGTCGCAAGCCCCGTATCTGGTTGAGGTCTATAATAAACATAATCTGGTTATTCACGATGGCTTGGTTAAGGTTTACCCGGGTGTTATCGAAACACTTAGAGATTTGCAAAAGCGCAGTCTGCATATAGGTATAGTTACCTCAAAAATGCGCGATATAGCCGAGCGTGGTCTGGCGCTATGTGGCCTTAGAGAGTTTATTGAAGAGTTGGTAGCCATGGAAGATACAACGTTGCATAAACCGGACCCGGCGCCGGTAAAGCTCATTTTAGAGAAGTTTCATATTAGCGCCGAAAAGTCCGTATTTATCGGCGACAGCCCCTTTGATATGGCCGCCGCTCGTGGCGCCGGCTCATATTCCATAGCAGCGCTTTGGGGGCCTTTTTCTAATCGGGTACTAAAAAAGGAAAAACCTAATAAAATGTTAGAAAAAATCACTGAACTGCCGGATTATATCGAGATGCTCTAAATACCGTTTTCTAAATGGGGATGGGTTACGGGGGATGGAAAGAGTTAATACAAATTGTAAAATGAGACTGTTTAATAACAGCCAATCCTTTAAAAGAAACTGGATAATTGTAGCATCAGAGCTTGCTCTGATAATAAACTAAGCAAAGCAAACTTTGCGGCTACATTGATAGCGATTACCATTTTGGGACCGATGTTTAATAATAAACGTTTATTTCTGTCATGCCTGTGCTTTAAGTTTGTCATTCCCAGCTCGACTGGGAATCCAGGAATGTAGAAAGGTAGAGCTTAATTCGTAGAGGGTAGATAAGGGCGTAAAAAGTCAAAAGCTTCAGGTTGACCGGTGGATCCCCGATCAGGTCGAGGATGACAAATCAAACCTCTACGCTCCCTTATCTTCACGCCGATTTCTGCTTAACGGTTTGCATACTCTCCATTGCCTCGTTCTCATCAATATATAGATTAAAATGATGAGTCAGTCCGGTTACGCTTAAAACTCTTTCAATGAAAGGGTTTACAACTATCATTAGTTTACCGCTCTGTCCCTTGACTTTATCATGGCTGCGCAGGAGCATCCCTAAACAAGAACTATCAATAAAGCTAAGCCTCTTTAAATCAAGAATTATATTTACGTCTCCTGAACGGACTTTAGCTAGAACGGCATCGTAAACCTCGACGCAATTGCTAATATCTATTTGGCCGGAAACACTAATTACCGGCAACGCATTTTTATATCTTATTTTGATAAAAAGTCCCATAAATCTCATCCTCCAGTAACTCTTTACTTTATTCCCTAAAATAAAAATTGGAAACCATAACAGCCTGCTTAACTGGACATTTGTCACCAAAGTTGTAAAATTAACCACAGGTGAAAATGATGAGCAGTTCCAGGGATTACGATAAAGAAGAAATTTCAAAAAAAGTAGCGCAGGAGACGATATTGAAACCGTTGCCGCAGAATAATTCTGAATTGCCCAGTAAGGGTATCACTAAGAAGGTCGCCATTGTCACCTGGGAAGATATAACAGCCTACAGCCGCGTGGAAATCCCCGACGATTTTGAATTTTTTAGGCTTTCTAAAGTAACCGTCGGATTATTATGGCGTGAATCTAAAGATTATATTGTTTTGGTGCAGGATTATGATCTCTCAAACCGAGGCAAAGGATTTCGTCACAACGACTTCCACATTATTCCCCGCGGAGTCATAAAGAACATCAATATTTTAGGTGAAGTTAATATCTAGAATTTTACCATCGTCATTCTGCATTAACGCTTTTTCGGCGGTCATCAGTCTGTTGTCGACGGTCGTATGGCAGCCGGATCTAAATATTTAGACAGACGACTAATATATTTTTACCTGCCGAATGATTGTACACCGCTCTGGGGTGTCCAAGTCGCCATCATATGGTTTTGGTCTGAATGAAACATAATATACGCTAATTTAGCATCTCCCAATCTTTTTTTCAGCAGCTTAGCCCAGTCGTTACCGATCTCATTCATTCTTTTGGTTTGCTCAGCTGGTGTGAGCTGTAAAAACTGGGGATTGGCAACGACCATAAACTCTTGTGATTTGCTGGGGTCATAAGTGGGACTTTTAAAACCAAGCTCAGTAATTTTTTTACCTAACGCGCCATTGTAAAGTTCTGATTGAACATTATTGCCGGAAGATGCAGCCGTAGTTGCGCCGCCGCCGCGGACGACGAGACTGAATACTACTCCGACAAGCAATAACGCGCCGATACCGAGCAGAACAAAATTAAACAGCCTATCGCTTTGAGCTTGTTTCTTGGACTTACCCTTAGAATATTTTTTTGCCTTTTTTGCTTTTGCCATTATAAAATCCTTTCATTTTATTTCATTTTATTTACATTAGTTGTTTTTTGCAAGAGCCAGGCATTTTTAATCGCGTATAAAACAGGTTAATCACGGGTTAAAAGAATAAAGTTTAAGCGAACGTTTGGTTATGATAAAATCTTGTTTAATTAAGCGGTTTCTATGTTTATTATTAGTGGAGAAGATATGAGGTGGGGCCTACGGTCCAAATTTCTTGCCGCGCTACTTATAATAACCGCGCTATTTCTAATGGTTATTATCTACTCGTATGCCAGCCTTAACACACTATATAAAGCGGCCTCTGATATACGCAACGGGTTTAAGGAGTATAGCGCTGTTTTAGAAGTGGATACTGACATTTTATCAGCCACCAGGCCTATTCATTTTTTTGCCGCCGATGGCAACAAACAGCGTGAAAAAGAATTTGATAAGCGCATTCTGCGTTCTCAGCAAAAAATAAGACAAATCAAAAAATCGCCGCTGCTTGACGCCAAGGAAAAGATAATAATAGATACGATAGAGATCAGTCTCAGTCAAGCGGACATAAAAGCCCGAGAACTATTTGCTTTAAAAGACCCTTTGCACAACCCCCGGCTCCGCGGCCTTTCACGGTTGACGGATAGCGAACTGCACAACACCATCGCATTAATAAATACATATAGTGCTTATGAAAACCGTGAGATAAATAACAGTATGTTGAAAGCTGACAATATTTATAACAAAAGAAACAATTATTTAATAGCGATAGTTGTTATGATGGCCGTGGTTGTAATAGCCATGTTAATTGTAAATTTTAATGTCATAAACCCGATTTTAAAGATAAGCAAAAGCGTTGAACTATTCGATAGGGGGCAATACAATCAGCGTTTGCGTATTCACACTGGTGATGAGATAGAAACTTTAGCGGAATCCTTTAATCAGATGGCCTTTAATATGTGGCAAGAGGAGGAGACTGCTGCTTTAGTACAACAAAGATTGCTGCCGCAAAAGAAACTGAGGATACCGGGCTTGCGTCTTCATGCCCGTCAGCTACAGGCTAAGATAATCGGCGGGGATTGGTATGACTTTTATGAACAGGGAGATAAGCATATCAACTTGCTCATAGCCGACGCTTCCGGCAAAGGTATGCCCGGAGCCTTGCTCTCAACCGTAGCTATGAGTGTTATCCGTTCAGAGCCGAAAATTGTTCCTATGCTCGATATATTAAAAAAATCCAACCAGACAGTGGAGAGGCGTCTCGGCCAAGATAATTTCATCACTCTTTTCTCTGCCGGTCTGGACTTAAAGGAGATGAAATTACATTATATCAACTGTGGTCATGAGCGACCGCTGATATATGATCCGGATGAGCGGAAGTGGCGGATATTAACATGTGAAAGTGGTCTGCCTTTGGGGATAACCAGCCAGGAGTTTAATCCCGGACAAGGGGTGCTGCCGTTAAAAAAGGGCAGTAAAATAATCTTTTATACGGATGGGCTGATAGCAGTTAAAAATGCGTCTAAACAGCGCTTATCCATAGAAAAGGTAATTACTTTTCTGTCAAAGCATAACGATATGGCTATTGAACCATTGGTTGACGAATTAATGGGTGAGGCTGTAAAGTATTGTAAGCGGCGCTTGATTGATGATATTACACTTTTAGGTATGGAGATCACCTAAAATAAAACAAATTATGGATTGCTCTTGCCGTTATCAATTACTACTGGTAAAATTCTTTCGTAACAACAAGTCGACACTTCCGGAGTCTTGTCTAATACTTAGCCGGTAATTTCGGCTTCCAATCATTTTGTTAGTTAATTAGTAGGTAAATGTTAAGAAGGGACAACTAGGCCAGGAGGAAAAATGAAGAGTGATATCGAAATCGCCCAAGCGGCAACTATGAAACCGATTAAGGAGATAGCTGAGGCAATCGGTATTCAAGAAGATGAACTTGAACTGTACGGAAATTATAAAGCTAAAATAAGTTTGGATATATTGAAACGATTAAAAGATAGGCCCAACGGTAAATACATCGATGTTACCGCTGTCACCCCTACTCCATTAGGTGAGGGCAAGACAGTTACCACTATCGGCTTATCGCTGGGTTTAAATAAAATCGGCAAAAAGGTCGTAACCACCATACGCCAACCGTCTCTTGGCCCGGTTTTCGGCATCAAAGGCGGCGCCGCCGGCGGCGGATATTCGCAAGTAGTGCCAATGGAAGATTTCAACTTACATTTTACCGGGGATGTTCACGCGGTCAGCGTGGCCCATAATCTTCTATCAGCTTTTGTTGACGCCTCATTTGTACACGGAAATCCGCTTAATATCGATCCCTTTTCTATTACTTGGCGGCGAGTTGTTGATGTAAGCGATAGAGCCTTAAGAGATATCGTGATTGGCTTGGGTGGAAAAACCAATGGCTACCCACGCCAGACTGGTTATGATATCAGTGTTGCTTCCGAGGTAATGGCAATATTGGCCTTGGCTACCAGCATAAAAGATTTACGTGAACGATTGGGCAGGATTATTATCGGCACTACTTATGACGGTGACCCGGTCACCGCGGAAGACTTAAAATGCGCCGGCTCCATGGCGGTGCTGATGAAAGACGCTTTAAAGCCCAATATAATCCAGACTCTTGAAAATACTCCGGTCCTGGTACACGCGGGCCCCTTTGCTAACATAGCTCATGGCAACAACTCTATACTTGCTGATGAAATCGCCCTTAAGCTGGGTGACTATGTTGTAACGGAGAGCGGTTTTGGCGCCGATTGCGGAGCCGAAAAAATGATGAACATTAAATGCCGTTACAGCGGTTTAAAACCGGATGCCGTCGTAATGGTTTGTACTGTAAGGGCCCTGAAGATGCACAGCGGCAAATATAATGTGGTTGCCGGGAAACCGATGGACCCGGGTCTATTAAACGAAGACCTTGACGGGCTGGAAAAAGGTGGCGTGAACTTGGTTGCGCAAATTGAGAATATGAAAAAATTCGGCTTACCGGTAGTAGTGGCAATTAACCACTTTGTCAATGATACGGACCGGGAAATCGAACTTGTTCGCAAAATAGCGATTGAAGCCGGGGCGGAAGACGCGGTCCTATCAGAAGTTTGGGGCAAAGGCGGAGAAGGCGGCAAGGCGTTGGCGGAAGCGGTGGTTAAAGCTTGTGACAAGCCAAATGATTTTCACTTTCTCTATCCGCTGGACATACCAATCAAGGAAAAAATCGAAATCATAGCCACTGAGATCTATGGCGCCGACGGCGTTGATTATTCACCGGTAGCTGAGGCGAAGATAAAACTATACAATAAAATGGGCTTAAGCGATTTGCCGATTTGTATGGCAAAAACCCATTTATCACTCTCTCACGATCCCACGCTTAAAGGACGCCCCAAAGGCTTTAGACTACCGGTGCGTGATATCAACGCTTCAGTAGGAGCGGGATTTTTATTTCCGCTCTGTGGTGATATGAGAACTATGCCGGGGCTGCCGGCGGTACCGGCGGGCACTAAAATCGATATTGATGAAAACGGGGTCATTAGGGGATTGTTTTAGATATTCAATAAAAAGCAATTATAAAATAGCGCGGGTTTATAAGCCCGCGCTATTGTTTATATCAAGTACTGTAAAAAACAGTTATCGATTTTCTTGATTGATTAATCTCAGGGATAAATTTTAATTCGCATAAACGTAAAATGTGTAGTCGCAAAGCTTGCTTTGCATATGTATAGATGATTATTAGAAAAGTAGTAAATATGAGTTTAGTGAAACGTTTATTTTTTCTCTCGAAAAGACGCTGTCGTTTTCTGGTAGTAGACCGAAGCCAGTCCTCGACAAGTGCAAATGAAACCAGCAAGGGCTGGCACCGGAGTCGTAATTTGAAAACACAGCTCGGCTCTCGGCAGCGCTCCTCGCTTGGGAGCGTGGCTCCCGGCGAGACCATGCTCGCTTTAGCCTCCGAGACGCTTTTCTCGTAGAATAAATAAACGTTTTTTAATATGCATATGTAGCACCAGAGCTTGCTCTGATAATCTTTCCCTCCTTCTTGACGGGGGAGGGTTGGGGTGGGGGTGTAAATTTCCCTCTTTGTGCCGGTTAAAGGTTTTCTCTAGGCTTTCGACTTCGGACTCTAGACTTTTTAAATATTACAGTGTAGCGCCAGTTGAACCGGCGTTTTATGAGCGTAGAGAGTTGCGCGGAGAAATAAATACGGCTGGAGATTCGGTCGTTTATCGGAGCTGTTAAACAGTCTCAAATTGAACTTGTCTTGGTTGATGAGTATAATATTAGCTTTATGCGTTAAAAACATAACGAAAAAAGAAAATAAAAAAACAGTGGTGATTAAATTGCCGAAAATATTATTTAAACCGACTAATCGTTCCATAGAAATTGAAAAAGGCGAAAATTTACTGACTGCCGCCGCTAAGGCTGATGTTCATATCAATGCTTCATGCGGAGGAGAAGGCACGTGCGGCAAGTGCAAAGTGATTGTTTCCGGTGGCCGGGTAAAAACTGACCCGCGTTCCAAATTGAATAAAGCGGAGATCAAAAAAGGCTATGTGCTGGCTTGCCAAACTCAAGTATTGGATGATATTACAGTTGATGTTCCCATGGAAAGCGAGCTTTTAGCTCAAGCTCAAGGCCGGATTCAAACACTGACGGCTTCAACTGAAAACTGGAACAGCAGACTTCAGAAGCTGGCTACCGATTCCATAATAATTAAGAAATTTATTAAACTCCCTGTTCCATCCTTGCAGGATTCAGTCAGTGACGCCACTCGTGTCACAAGAGAGTTAAAAAAAGAGTTGGGCCATAACGTTAAAATTCAAATCGATTTTAAGATTTTGAAAGAATTAGAAGCTTTTATTCGCGACAGCGATTGGATGCTTACCGTAACTTTGCTAAAAGAATTTGAAGTTTACAGAGTAATAAATTTAGCGGCCGGGGATACAACTGCCAGACAATACGCCATTGCTGTTGACGTGGGAACGACAACTTGTGTTGGGGAAATTGTTGATGTTAACGCAAAAAAGATACTCGGCGAACAGTCGGAATATAACGCGCAGATAAGTTTAGGCGATGACGTTATTTCTCGGATGGTATACGCCAAAAAAGGTGACGGCCTGCAAATATTACAACGCCGGGCGGCGGCGACTATTGATAGAATTATAAAAAAGCTTTTGCGTCGGACTAAAATCAAGGCTGAAGAGGTAGAATTAATTGTTTTGGCCGGCAATACTATTATGACTCATTTATTATACGGAGTCGGTACCGATATGATCAGAGAAGCGCCCTATGTTCCGGTTTTTCGTTTTGTTCCTACGGTTAAAGGCTGTGATATTGGTTTAACTTTATTACCCGAAACCGCGGTAGTGGCTTTTCCTTGTGTTGCCAGTTACTTAGGCGGCGACATAACCGCCGGTGTAGTTGCTTCCGGTCTAAATAAAAATAAGGACCTATCTTTATATATAGACATCGGCACCAACGGCGAAATTGTACTGGGTAATTCCGAGTGGTTGCTTGGTTGCTCATGTTCAGCCGGGCCGGCTTTTGAAGGCGGTGGCGTAAAAGATGGTATTCGCAGTATCGACGGGGCGATAGAAAGAGTAATTATTGAGCGCGGAACTTACGAAACTGTCTTTACTACTATCGGCAACAAGACTGCTTGCGGTATCTGTGGTTCGGGCCTTATCGATCTTATCGCGGAGATGTTTCTCTCGGGCGTGATTGATAAACGGGGTAAAATAAACAGCAATTTAGGGATTTCGCGTATTAGAGAAAACGAGCACGGCTGGGAATTCGTAGTGGCTTGGGCCAATACCACCTCTGTCGGCCGTGATATTGTCATTACTGAAGTCGATATCGATAATCTAATGCGAGCCAAGGCCGCGGTTTACGCGGGCATTACAACGCTGGTGGATAGCGTTGGTGTAAAACCGGAAGAGTTGGACCAAATTTTAATTGCCGGGTCATTTGGAAATTATATTCGGGTAAAAGAAGCGGTAACCATCGGGTTGTTGCCGGACCTACCGGTGGAAAAATACAAATTTGTCGGTAACGGCTCTCTGCTCGGCTGCGTAAAAGCGGCGATAAATATAGATGAGTGGAAGCAAGCGGCAGAGATAACCAAAAGCATGAGTTATCAAGAACTTTCAGCGGATAATAGTTTTATGGAACGCTACACATCGGCACTCTTCTTGCCGCATACGGACAAAAAACTATTTCCGTCGGTTGACGGATAGTCGTGTAGCGCGGGAGCTCGTCCCCGCATAACAAGCAGAAAAGGCGCCGGGCAAGCCGGCGCGCTACAGAATAAGTTAATAAACGAGGTGAACTAAGATGGCTGAGTTAATAGCAATAGCCGGCAAAGGCGGGACGGGAAAAACCACTTTTTGCGGGTTAATTGTCCGCTATTTAATTGAAAATAAACTGAGCCCGGTCTTGGCGATTGACGCTGATGCTAATTTAAACTTTAATGAAGTACTGGGAATTGAGGTAAAAGAGACCGTTGGCGATATTAGAGATGACTTGCTTCAGAACTTAGGCATGCTGGAAGCGGGTATGGATAAAGATACTTGGATAGAGCTTAAGCTCCAAGAGGCAATGGTAGAAACCGAAAAGTTCGACTTGGTAGCTATGGGTAAACCGGAGGGGACCGGCTGTTACTGCTATGTTAATTCAGTTTTACAGCGCTATATGGAAATTCTAATCAAGAATTATCCCTATATCGTGATGGATAACGAAGCCGGCCTGGAACATATCAGCCGCGGTACTACTAAAAACGTCTCTTATCTGGTAATTGTGTCCGACGCCAGTCCGCGCGGTGTGCGGACGGCGGCTCGTATCCGTGATTTGGTCATTGAGCTAAAAGTAAAAGTCGGTGGTATGGGGGTAATATTAAACCGGTTGACGGAAGGTGAGGTAACTGAAGCGGCTTTGGCGGAAGCGGAAAAACAAAAATTAGATATAATCGGAAAAATTCCGTCGGACCCGCTGGTAGTCAAGTTTGACCTTAAAGACCGTTCATTATTGGAGTTGCCAAGTGAATCCGCGGCCGTGAAAGCCGCCGGCCGGATAATTAAAAATATAATAGCTTGATTTAGAGGCTGTTAAATAATAAATATTGATTCCGTCACTTTGAGTGGAATGTTCAACTAAGAGCGAATAAGACTGGTAATCATGAGATTCTTTGGTCGGTGTAATAACCCTCAGAATGACAGTGGTAGAAAGCGTGGAGGGTAATGCCATTAAGTTTGTCATTCTCAGCTTGACTGGGAATCCAGGTAAAGAGGTGCACTGGTACCTGAGTATGTAAAGCATTAACAAAACAAGCATGGTGGACCGTGGATTCCCGATCGGAGTCGGCAGTGACAAACAATATATTAAGAACTACGGATGAGAAAAGATACCAGTTATTGTATAAATATACAAAATCGTAAAGCATTAAACAGTTTGAATTTATATAAAGCAAAAGAATTAAATAGATACCAATTAGTCATATTGATAGTGACTGAAAGGAGTTTTACTGATGAGCGCTACTGTTATTGACGGCAAAAAAGTAAGCGGTGAAATACGGGCCGAGGTAGCCAATGAGGTAAAAGAACTTAAAAAACAAGGTATTAATCCGGGCCTGGCGGTAGTCATTGTTGGGGAGAATTCCGCATCACAAGTCTATGTCAGAAATAAAGAGAAGGGTTGCCTGGAAGCCGGTATTAAATCTATAAAGTATGAGCTGCCGAGTGAAACAACTGAGGCGGAATTGTTGGCCTTGGTCGAAAAGCTTAACAATGACCCACGAGCTAACGGCATCTTGGTGCAACTGCCTTTGCCTAAGCAGATAAATGAGGAGAAAATCTTGCTGGCAATCAAACCTGAAAAGGATGTTGATTGCTTCCATCCTTTTAACGTGGGCCGACTGATGGGAGGCGGCGCTAAACTAAAACCTTGTACTCCCAGCGGAATCATTGAGTTGTTAAAACACTATGATGTTCCTCTTGAGGGACAGAACGCCGTCATCATCGGCCGCAGTAATATTGTCGGAAAACCCGTAGCCATGTTACTGATGCAAGAGAACGCGACCGTGGAAATCTGCCATTCTCGCACGCGGGATTTGGCGGAACATATTAAGAGAGCTGATATTATCATCGCGGCTGTGGGTCGTCCGAAATTTGTAACAAAAGATATGGTAAAACCGGGAGCCGCTGTTATCGATGTCGGCATCAATAGGCTGGAGACCGGTTTATGCGGTGATGTTGATTTCGATGAAGTCAAGGATGTTGCCGGCGCTATTACTCCGGTGCCCGGGGGCGTCGGCCCGATGACTATCGCCATGCTGCTTAGAAATACAATAACGGCGGCTAAAGAACAGAAAAAGGAAGCTTAGAGCCTTCTCTCCTCTTTGCTAAAGAGGTGCCGGGGGAGATTGGCGAAAGAAATGTGTAGGGGTGGAGTTTATCTCCACCCGTGAAAGTTGATGCTTTTTGTCACGCTCAGCTTTTCTATGCTTGTCATTCTCAGCTTGACTGGGAATCCAGGTAAAGAGGTACATTGGAACCAGGGCATGTAAAGTATTTAAAGGCACGGTTGGCCGTGGATCCCCGATCAGGTCGGGGATGACAAACATGGGATATGTGAATGGTGTAGGGGCGAGGCACGCCTCGCCCGTGTAGGTGGTGTAGAGCCGGGGGAGATTGTGAGATAATTACATTTTCCAATTGCGAGCGTAGCGAATTTAATCATAGCGTCTAAGATTAGATATTTAGCAGTGTTACTGATAGAAAAAGGAGAATAATATGGTATTTCAAGTACCAACGGAAAAATATTCCGGAAAAATCGAGGAAGTTACTTTAGGTACAGGTGATAATGCTGTAATTGTTGGCGGGGCCACTACGTTGGCTTGGCACAATTTCGAGGGCGATATACCCAACCAGCCTAAAATAGCTATGGAGGTATTTGACAACAATCCTCAGGATTGGCCGGAGGCGGTAGCGAAGCCGTTGGCGGATGTACTGGGAGACCCGGTCAAGTGGGCGCTTAAATGCCAGAATGAATGGGGGGCTGATTTAATCTGTCTCCAGTTGGCAAGCACTGACCCCAATGGTGATAACAGAAGTCCTGAGGACGCGACCGCGGTCGCGAAAGATGTGCTTGACGCTATTGACATACCGCTAATCGTCTATGGGACTGACAGTCCGGAAAAAGATAAAAAAGTTTTAGAAAAAATTGCTACTGTCGCGGCTGGAAAGAATATCGGTATCGGCCCGGCTACGGAGACAAATTATAAGACTGTAGCCGCCGCCGCCATGGGTTTTGAGCATAACATTATCGCGTTGACTCCTTGCGATGTAAACTTGGCAAAACAATTAAATATTCTCCTTTCCCAGATGGGATTATCCAAACATAGAATTATTATTGACCCTTAGATCGGAAGAGCACACGTCTGAACTCCAGTCACACTGATATATCTCGTATGCCGTCTTCTGCTTGAAAAAAAAAAAATAACAAAATAAAAAGTGAAAAAAAAAAAAAAAAAACAAATACACTACCACCGCCCTGAGATCCATCGAGTGTGTTCATACGGCATGCACTGACA
>CAJVYJ010000041.1 GCA_913009475.1 uncultured Actinomycetes bacterium
GGCGATTTTTTTGGTGGTCATGTTGAGTTTCTTTTTTTTTTTTAATGATACGGCGACCACCGAGATCTACACTCTTTCCCTACACGACGCTCTTCCGATCTCAATTACATCGTCACTAAGATCCTTAGGGTGCGAGGTTGTAAATCTAAGACGCTTCAATCCCCTAATGGAAGCGACTTTTTTTAGCAGCGCTCCAAATCGAGGAAGACCATAGAGGTCACGTCCATAAGAATTTACATTTTGTCCTAAAAGCGTCACTTCAATAACGCCTCCCAGCACCAGCTCGGTAATTTCCGCGATTATCTCCTCTATGGTCCGGCTTTTTTCAGGACCTCTTACGTAAGGAACTATACAATAGCTGCAATAATTATTACAGCCCGAAGTTATCTGTACCCAGGCATGATAATCATGTGATTTACGCGCTTTAACACTGCTGATGGAGGTGGTGTCAGATGATATATCACAAATCTTTTGCTCTTTGCGGGCCGCTTTAATTAATTGCGGCAATCGCAGATGATTATTAGTCCCAAAAACAATATCAACATGCGGCAGCCTCTTCTGTAAAACCTCTCCGTCACGTTGCGCCAAGCAACCGCCGACCGCCAAAATTACTTCCGGATGTTCGGTTTTAAGTTCTTTAAGTGCCGCCACATTGCCATAAAGGCGATCGTCAGCGTGTTCACGCACGCAACAAGTATTGTAGATTATCACTTTGGCCTGGTTAATATCAGCCGTCTCTTTATATCCGTTTTCCGATAATAAACCGGCTAAACGCCCGGAATCGTGTTTATTCATCTGACACCCAAAGGTTTTAATAATAAATTTTTCAGTCATAAGGCAATTGTAACAAAAAAATAGTAATATAGCAGCTCTAACGCCTTTTCAATTTAAATAAGGCGGCAGCGGTGGAATCAGGCACCATAACCGTCCCGATAAGCAGACCTCGGCTGGAGCCGGGACCATGGCAATCAGAGCCACCAGTCGTTATCAGTTTTAATTCCTTTGCCAGCCGAAGATAACGTTCAGTCTGTTGCGCGGAATGTTCGCTGTGGTAAACTTCCAACCCCTGCAGGCCCGCTTCAACGAATTCCGGGATTAATTTATCTACATGCGATATCCCCGGATGCGCCAACACTGCGATACCTTCAGCTTGATGAATGATTTTAATAATTTCCGCTACAGAGTAAGCTGTTTTTTCTACGTAAGCCGGTGAATGTCGTCCCAGATACTTATCAAAAGCTGATTGCATATCTTCAACATAACCTTTTTTAAGCATTACCTTGGCAATATGAGCGCGTCCTAAGGCCCCGGCCCCAGCTTCTTCAAGTATATCGTCTAAAGATATATCTATCTTCATTTCCCGCAACTTTTCGACGATTTTTTGGGCCCTGTCGTAACGCGTTTTACGAAGCCGGCTGAGAATTTTTTTAAACTCAACATCTTTGTAATCGATGAAATATCCGAGAATATGTATGTCCATGCCCGCGACATCGGAGCTCATTTCTATGCCGGGGATGACCGCGATTCCTCTTTTGTTGCCGGCCGCCATACTCTCATCAACCGACTGAACGCTATCGTGGTCCGTTACGGATATAGTTGTTAAATTTAACGCAGACGCCAACTTTATCAATTCAATTGGGTTTAAACTGCCGTCAGAGGCAATTGTGTGCAGATGTAAATCGACAGCCATTTAAACTATCTGGATTCGACAAAAAGCTTAATACCGGTTCTTTCCTGTCCATCAATTATTATTTCCGAGAAGGAAGGAATACAAACTAGTTCCACCCCACTTGGCGCTACAAAACCTCGAGCTATTGCGATAGCCTTGATGGCTTGGTTTAAAGCTCCGGCACCAATTACATGGAGCTCAGCGTTTCCATACTCTCTTAAAACACCTGCAAGCGCCCCGGCAACTGAGTTTGGACTGGATTTTGATGATACCTTCAATATTTCCACTAATATTCCTCCTAGACTGCTGCTTTCCCTGCTGTTACGTAAACTGCGAAATTGTTTATAAATATTACCGCTTAAATATTGCTGTCCTCATCGGGCTCAATCGAAAAACTAATATCTATTTTTTTCCTGCCATATCTTATCTTCGGTTTATCTCGCATCTTAATAAAGTATTTTTCACCTAGGTGTAGGAAATTATCTATTACTGCTTGAGCAAATGCCTCTCTGTCATACGCAGAGATATTTTTGGTAAAATTTCTCTTATCGCTGTATATACCGGACGAAACGACATAGCGAACCCGCGTCTTTTTCTCTTCATTCTTATTAATAGCCTCCGGCAGCTCTCTAGCCGGCGCAACCTCTCCGGAAATAATTCTGTGGGCGGTACGCAATGAAATCCTCATATCAAAAAATATTTGAGCCTGAGCCGATAGGCCGGCTGCTCTCGCCCTTGCCGGTCGACGCCAAAAAGGCAGTTCATTTAGTGATATCACCTCTGGTAATGGAAGTTTTTTAGACTCATGAATCATAGCTGATATTATCTCCGCCGGAGTCCCTAAGAAGAGTGAAATATCTTGATGATTAAAAGCAAACTCCGTCATAATCCGAGGAATATTGTGGGGACCGCTAAAATATCGCTGACCTTCTTCATTTTTTACTCGGGGAAAAGTAGATTGGTCGTGAAGCTCAGGCAATTTAGAAGTATCCGCGTTTAAAGAAAACACCGTTCCTAAACCAAGAGCGGATGCCGCCAATTTATTCTCAGCAAAACTGGATTTTATCGAAAAAAGAGCCATACCCCGACCATGGATCCCGTAACTATCTTGAACTACTTTTTCTAACCTGGAAGTAACTCGAGGCTCAAATATCTTTTCACGCATATTGGTGGGGACCCCGCTGCCGTCATCAATTACCCTAAGATGCCTACGACCGGTCTTGTCGCGGCTTGTCGATACGAATATGCGCCGTGAACCGGCATCGCGCGCATTTCTTAATAACTCGATAAGACAATCTTCGACGCTTTTAATATCTTGTAGCGCTTGGCGCCGTTCAGCCTCGCTTAGATGTAGGCGAAAAAATCCCGAACCTAAGTCTTCGTCGATTTTTAGAAATTTTTCTCCAACAAGACCGGTAACAAAATCGATTAGTTTATCAGAGTTGTTAGCCCCCATAATCCATCCTTAAGCCACAGATAATCATAGTTTGTTCAATGCTTACTTTACCAGTAGTCGCATAAAATATCATCTATATAATTTATGGATGCTTAAAGCTTTCGGCTTCGAACTATGAGCTTTGCTTAAAGTTTAAATGTCAAGATTGAAGATTTGACCCCTTTTTATTTGGCGTATTCAATCGAACGATTTTCTCTGATGACAATAACTTTTATTTGCCCGGGATATTGGAGTTGCTCCTCAATATCCTTTGCAATTTCTCTTGCTAATAAAGTCGCCTCATTGTCATCTATCTCACCCGGTTTTACCATTATCCTTATTTCTCTTCCCGCCTGCATAGCGTAGGATTTTTCCACGCCTTTATATGATTCAGCTAAGGTCTCTAATTTTTCTAAGCGTTTAATATAATTTTCCAGCATCTCTCTTCTGGCACCCGGGCGCGACGCCGATATGGCGTCGGCGGACTGGACCAGGATCGCCTCAATAGTTTTTGGTTCGACATCAGCATGATGAGCTTCTATGGGATGGCAAACTACAGGACTTTCATTTAAGCGTTTTGCGAGATCGGCGCCGATAACCGCGTGCGGTCCCTCGACTTCATGGTCGATCGCCTTACCTATATCATGAAGTAACCCCGACCGTTTAGCCAAAGCTTCGTCCGCGTTAAGCTCAGCCGCCATCATGGCCGCTAAATGCGCTACCTCGATTGAATGTTGTAAAACATTCTGGCCGTAACTGGTACGATATCTTAACCGTCCCAACACCCGCACCAGCTCAGGATGGAGCCCATGGACACCTGTCTCAAAAACCGCCTTCTCACCGGCTTCTCTTATCTCATTGTCAACCTCAACCTTAGACTTTTGGTATATCTCTTCTATTCGAGCCGGATGAATGCGGCCGTCGGTTATCAATTTATCCAACGTTAATCGCGCTATCTCTCTTCTCACAGGGTCAAAACTAGAGAGTATAACCGCTTCCGGCGTATCATCAATAATTAAATTTATGCCGGTAACCGTCTCAAACGCACGTATATTTCTGCCTTCCCGACCGATAATCCGGCCCTTCATCTCATCATTTGGCAGCGGGAGAACGGAAACTGTTGTAGCCGCGGTATGGTCGGCGGCACACCTTTGAATAGCCAATGTAATAATACTGCGAGCTCTCTTTTCAGCTTCTTCTCTGGCTTCAGCCTCAACATTACGTATCATTACGGCGGCATCATATTTAACTTCGTCTTCGATTTTCTTTAATAAGAGTTCCTTAGCCTGACTACTGGTTAAAGCGGCAATATTTTCCAGAACTTTTTTCTGCTCATCAATGACCGTGGTTAATTCATCTTGCTCCTTCTTAACTTTTTCTCTCTCCGAAGCGAGCTCTCTCTCCTTCTCCTCCAGCTTATTTGCGCGTTTATCGATATTGGACTCTTTTTCGCCTATGCGCTTTTCCAACTTATGTAATTCTGAGCGCCTCTCCTTGGCTTCCTTCTCAGCCTCTTGTCGCATCGTATAAATTTGATCTTTAGCGCCGATAATAGCCTCTTTTTTAGCTGCTTCAGCTTTTTTGCCGGCTTCCCCGAGTATCCTCGCTGATTCATCTTCAGCTGATTTAATTTTAGCCTCAGAAATAAGTCTACGTACAAAAAAACCGGCAACCGCGCCGATAATCGCCCCCAATATGACCCCAATAATAATATTAACCATCTTATTCTCCTCCACTTAAAAAGCCGAGCATCTGCTCGGCAAAAAACACTTTAAAAGTAAAAAGCAATTGCTTTTTACTTTTAACTTTTAAGTTATATTATATTTTTTTAATTCAGTCCATTAATAACAATAAATATATTAAAATCTGTATTACCAGATAAAGCATTCTTTGCCATTTCGATGTTACAACTTATCTCTATTAAGGTCAAGAAAATATCGATAATAAATCAATCGCGCGCCTTAACTTTATCATCCGGATTCGATTTTTTTTCCTCCGGCTTTTTTAACTCCGGTTTCTCGTCTTTGTCCGTCTTATTTGTGGAATCATTTTTTAATCCTATTTGCGCTCTAACTTGACTCTCCAGGGTTGCCATTAAATCAGCATTTTCTTTTAAAAATTGTTTAGCGCTCTCTCGTCCCTGTCCCAACCGCTGTTCACCATAGTTATACCAAGAGCCGCTTTTAGCGATAATTCCAGTCTCGACCCCGATATCTATTATGCTTCCCTCCTTAGAGATACCTTCTCCGTACATAATATCAAACTCCGCTTTCTTAAAAGGAGGCGACATCTTATTCTTGACGACTTTAGCCCGCACTTGGTTGCCGATAATTTCAGCGCCTTGCTTTATCGAACCGATACGACGAATATCTATGCGTATCGACGCGTAAAACTTTAACGCGCGGCCACCGGTCGTAGTCTCCGGATTGCCAAACATAACCCCGATTTTTTGCCTTAGTTGATTTATAAAAATCGCTGTCGTATTCGACTTGCTGATGGCTCCCGTCAGTTTCCGCATAGCTTGTGACATCAGTCGCGCTTGCAGCCCCATATGCGCGTCACCCATCTCACCCTCTATCTCCGCCCTGGGCACCAGCGCCGCGACTGAATCCACAACAATAACATCGATAGCGCCGCTTCTAATAAGCATCTCGACAATCTCTAATGCTTGTTCGCCCGTATCCGGCTGTGAGACAAGTAAATTATCAACATCGACGCCCAATCTCCGAGCATAAATCGGATCAAGAGCGTGTTCGGCATCGATAAAAGCAGCGATACCGCCGTCTTTCTGAGCTTCCGCCATTATTTGCAGCGATAACGTTGTTTTACCTGAAGATTCCGGCCCGTAGATCTCAACAACGCGCCCGCGCGGAACCCCGCCTATCCCTAAGGCCACGTCCAAAGCCAATGAGCCGGTAGGAATAACCGCTATATCCAAACGATGACTATGATCGCCCAGTTTCATTAAAGCGCCTTTGCCAAACTTTCTCTCGATCTGCTCTTTAGTTATCTCCAGAACCTTATCGCGTTCCATATATCCTCCCTTTTCCATACTTAACACCGATTCAATCCCTACACTCGCTACGCTCGCAATTGTAATATCAAATTATAAGATTAATTATATCGCAATCTTCGCGGTTACGCGTGTTTATTATCAGAGTTATCAGAGCAAGCTCTGATGTTACACGTATACCCTCGCCCTTCTAACCGCTACGCTCATAAAGCGCCAGATAAACTGGTGCGCTACACGGTTTACATTCTTACCCCGTCACCCCGGCCCCGCTACTTTTGATGCCGATTTAATTTCTAGCACGAACAAATGTTCGTGTCAAGGATTTAGTGAAAATAATTTTAAAATCGAGTACTCGGCTCCGCCCTTAGAGAGACGGCTTTCGAATAAGACTACACTGCCAACCTTAAAGCGCTCATTAAAAATCAGAGAATTATTAAGCTTATCCAAATCTATCTTAGCCGGTCTTTTAAATCTCGCCAGCGTTATATGCGGATGATACTCGCGCTCTTCCCGCTCATAGCCAAACTCACTCAACCCTTCATCAATATCGTTTTGCATACTGATGAGCCGACCGCCGCCCCTTAATCCCAACCATAATATCCGCGCTCGCTTTGGTGACGGGAAGGAGCCAATAACAGTCGTCTCCAGATAAAATGAGTGATGCTTGTTGATTATGCTTTGAAGTTTTTGGCTCAAAGGCTCGACAAAGCTTGGCTTACAGTCTCCAAGGAACTTTAAGGTTAAATGTAGGTTATTGGTCTCCACCCAGCGTACCGCGGCTGTAAACGTGGCTTTGTCCTTTACCTTACTAAGTTCGTCGCGCAATGTATCAGGTACGCGGATGCCGATAAATAAACGTTTTTTTTCTTCCGCGACGCTCATTTATAGTTTTTTTAAATATAGTCTAATTATGTTTAAAGCCGATTGCGCCGCCTGACAGCGAACCGCGTCCCGGCTGCCGCTAAAATCAAACCGCCGAGTTTCGGTTCTGTTGCTATCGCTGATTGCCATAAATACCAAACCGACCGGTTTCTCCGATGTGCCGCCGCCGGGGCCAGCTATGCCGGTGATGGATAAGGCTAAATCAGCCTGGCTGACCGCTCTCGCCCCGGCAGCCATCTCAACTGCAACCTCTTTGCTGACCGCGCCATACTCCTCCAATACTGCCGGAGAGACATTCAGTAAATCTACTTTTATTTGATTGCTGTAAGAGACGACCCCACCCAGAAAATATTCTGAGCTCCCCGATACTGCGGTGATTTTTTGTGACAACAGTCCGCCGGTGCATGACTCAGCCACAAACAATTTAATATTTCTTCTTTTTAAATCGTCGCCAACCACTTGCTCCAATGATATATCGCCAAAACCAAATACCACCTCACCCAACACCTCAGTGATGCGTTTTTTTGCCTCCTCCAACCGACCCGCCGGATAAGAACCATCAGCTGCAAATAGAGAGATAATTAATTTTATCTCTTCAATACCGGCTAAAATTGTAAAATCAAGGTCCTTGTACTCTTTGATAATGGAATCGATTTCTTTGGCGACCAGCGGCTCACCGGCGCCGAATACCTTGATTATCCTCTGCTTTTGCTCCGGTTGTCGGGGAAATTTTGTTTGTATCCGTTTAATAACAGTTTCCAGCATGGCTTTCATCTCACGCGGCACACCCGGTAAAGCAAAAATCAGTCGACCCTCATCTTCAATAATTATTCCGGGCGCACTGCCTTGTTCAGGTAATATGGCTTTTGCCCCCGCCGGTAGATAAGCTTGCTTAAGAAACATATCATTATCGGCGCCCTTGGGGATAAGACGCTCCATTCTGATTTTTAGTTCATCTCTTAATTCAAGTTTACGGCCCAGAGCTTTAGAGAGCGCCTCTCTGGTAACATCATCATGAGTAGACCCCAGGCCTCCGGTTAAAATCAATATCTTAGAATAACGTCTAAGATAATTAATCGATTGGCTGATAAGAGCGACGGAGTCCGGCACTTTGATAATGGTATGCGCCTCAAAACCGCGGACGGTCAAGGCTTGAGCTAAAACCCGCGAGTTAGTATCCCGGGAATAGCCCTGGGTAATCTCAGTTCCCACTACTATCAAACTGAATTTAATCACGCGCCGTCTCCTGTTGACTCCCATATTCCCCGAGAAATAAGATAATAATCAAGCCCGGATAATACCGTCAACACGATGGCGATAGACATTAACGCTATGGCAATCCCGTTGACTACTAGAGAAATGTCAGCGGGATAAGCGGGATTATACTTTAATATCCACGCGATAACGGCTAACACCTGAAAAACTGTTTTTAATTTACCCAATCGGCTCGAGTGAATTATTTTACCTTCGCCCAGTGCCAATAAGCGCAAGCCGGAGACGGCGAATTCCCGGCCGATAATTATCATAGCTATCCAAGCTGAAAGACGATGCAGGTCAACTAAAGAAACCAGCGCGGCCGATACTAAAAGCTTGTCCGCCATCGGGTCCAGAAAACGGCCGAAATCAGTCTCCTGTTTATGTTTTCGCGCCAAATAACCGTCAAGCCCGTCCGTGATCGCCGCTAAGCTGAAAAACAGCACCGCCAACCAGTCTCCATAAGCAATGTTGGATAGTAAAAAGGCCATAAAAACAGGTATCACTATAATCCGGCCGATAGTTAATCTATTCGCCCAATTCACTAATTTTCCCTTTTGTTGGACAGGGGACGTTGTTGCTTTCGTTGCATTACGCTCTAATTATTCACTAATATATTTTACAATGAATAGTAATGCAACGAAAGCAATAACGTCCCCTTATATAATTTCCGCCTCAAGATCATAGCCGTTAGAAGCGGTAATAACAACCTCCGCCAGAGCCCCGACTTTTAAAGGCTTTTCCGACCTCAACGTCACGTCACCGTCGATTTCCGGCGCCTGACAAGCCAGCCTGCCTTCATAAACAGTTGTATTCAAAACTCTCTCTATCAAGACATTCCGCACAGCGCCGATTAGAACTTTCTTTTTATCAATACCGATTTCGTCAGCTAAGCTCCGTAATTTATGATATCTCTTATTCATTAAACTTTTTGATACCCGGTTTGGCAACTCCGACGCCTTGGTTCCGGATTCAGAAGAGTATTTAAATAATCCTAAATAGTCGGGGGACAACTCTTTAACAAAATCACTAAGCTCTTTAAAATCATCACCGCTCTCCCCGGGATAACCAACTATAAATTCTGAGCGGATAGCGATATCGGGAACCACTCGCGCCAATCGCTGAAGCTTGGCAAGGTAATCTTCAGCGCTGCCACTCCGGCGCATAGATGTAAGTAGCTTTTTACTGGCATGTTGCAATGGTATATCCAAATAATTGCATAATTTAGGATTATCTCTGAAGACTTCAATTAATTCCGGCTGCAAGTAATCAGGATAGAGATACATCAAGCGTAACCATAGTAAATCTTTTATTCGGGAGAGACCATTGACCAACTGGGAAAGATTGGTGCTTACCTTGAGATCACTACCATAAGCGCCTGTATCCTGGCCCACGATTATTAATTCGCGAGCACCGTTCGCCACTAGAATTTCCGCCTCACGGATTATCTCCTCCGGGTGGCGGCTGCGATAAGGCCCTTTAATCATCGGTATGACACAAAAAGAACATCTGCGACTGCACCCCTCGGAAATCTGCAAATAAGCCCAGGGCTTTGTGGCCGGCAGGTGCCGGTCTTTGCTGGTCCCGACGGTTGCGTTATCTATACCTAGCAGTTTAGGTAAGTCCGCAACTTCTTCCAAGCTAATAAATCCGTCGATTTCCGGCAAGGCATCGCTCAGTTCTTGGCGGTAACGCTGGACCAAACAGCCAACGGCGAAAATCTTTACGCACTTACCATTTTCTTTTAATTTTGCCAGTTCCAACAGGATGTTAATCGACTCTTCTTTAGCCGGTTCTATAAATCCGCAAGTATTTACAAGTATCAAATCACAATTATCCGGCTCTTCGCAGACCGTCAACCCATATTTTAATAATTGCTCTTGAATACCGCGTGATACAACCTCATTTTTTGGGCATCCCATCGTTACTACGGCTACATTTTCATATTGCAAAAAAACACCTTAATTTCTCACACGGCTCAGCGAAAATTAACAAATTGCAGGGGAATATTTAAATCAGCCTTTTTAACCAAAGTCATCACCTCTTGAAGCAGGTCCCTGCTTTTAGAACTTACCCGCAATTTATCGCCCTCTATGGCCACGCTGACCTTAAGTTTGGCGCTTTTAATTAAACGATTTATCTCTTTGCTTTTTTCCATTGGTATGCCCTGAACCAAATTTACGGTTTGCCTTACGCGACCGGCGGCGGCGGGCTCGATTTTATCGATCTCCAACGCCTTAAGAGATATTTTTCTGTGTACCGCTTTAGATTTGATAATATCTACGACACTGCGCAACGTAAAATCGTTATCGGTGGTAATTAATATTTTCCCTTCTTCGCTGTCCAGCTCAATGACCGTATTAGTTTTCTTAAGGTCATAACGGGTAACGACTTCCTTTCTGGCCTGGTTGACCGCGTTATCCACTTCCTGCATATCTAAAACCGAAACAATGTCGAACGTATTATTCTTAGCCAATGCGACCTCCAAATCAAGATATTATTTTAAGCTATTTCCGCCTATATTATCTTCTTTGTTCGAGCTGTTTTACCTTCCTAAGACTCTCTTGGCCTGAGGATTTGTTCTTGCTATTAATAATTAAAATAGTTCCGATCAATAATATTAAAAAAATAACAATTGCGAGCGAGCGACGAAAATTAGTGCTTTTAGGCTTCTCTTTACTCGCATTCAGTAAATCATAATTCGATTTATCTCCCGGCGGTTGATACTCCTGATAATATCGCGCTATTAAATCTTTACCGTCCAGCCCAAGATAATTCGCATAGGTCTTAATAAAACCGATAATATAAGCTTGACCGGGAATAACGTTAAAGTTATTCTCTTCCATCGCGGCTAGATATTTAGCCCTGATCTTAATGGATTTTTCAACTTCTTGTACCGTAACCCCTTTTGCGCGACGGGCTTCAGCAAATATCTCTCCGATTGAAGCCATAACCACCTCTATGTGTTTTATCGTACTTCAAACTACAAGCATAAGAAATAATCGCCTATAAAGCAACTAACTTGTTCGGACCTTTTGGACAAAATGAAAATCAGCCGATTTCTACCATACGCCGTACCGCTCTCTCAGCTCTTACGCGGATATCCTCGGCTACCGTTATTTTGGTCTTTAAATCAACCAAGCTACGGTAGACTTTTTTCAGCGTTGTCAGTTTCATATTCGGACAGACAGTATATTTTGAGGGAAAGATGAATTGTTTATCCGGGCTCTCTTTTTGCAGCCGATAACCCATGCCCATCTCCGAGCCGATAATTATTGTTCGAGCGACGGCGTTTTTAGCGAAGGCATATATGGCTGAGGTGCTGCCGATCTTATCAGCCAGATCCAGAACCGGCGGTTCACATTCCGGATGCGCGACAAAGATTGCTTGTGGATATTCTTCTTTTAATTTTAAGACTTGTTCCCTGGTAATACGCTGATGAGTCGGACAAGCCCCGGGCCAAAGTATTATCTTTTTGTTGGTTTGTGCCGCCACATATTTGCCTAGATTCTTGTCAGGTATAAATATCACTTCCGGCGCGTTTAAACTCTCTACTACCGCCACTGCGTTAGACGATGTGCAGCAGATATCACTGGCTGCTTTTATCTCGGCGGATGAATTTACATAACATACAACAGGAGTACCGGGATGAGCTGATTTAAGCCCTTTCAAGCCTTCAACATCAATAGTATCGAGATCGGAAGAGCGTCGTGTAGGGAAAGAGTGTAGATCTCGGTGGTCGCCGTATCATTAAAAAAAAAAAACAAACATACACTAGATATCTTCCTGGGTGACACATACAAATAAACCT
>CAJVYJ010000042.1 GCA_913009475.1 uncultured Actinomycetes bacterium
GTCGTATTTACAGACCATAGCCGACGCCGCTAATTTTGTAGCCGCTAAATTCTTATTAATAGTCCTGACCGCAGCTGTAGATGAGTCGATGAATTTTACCGTTTTTGCGCCGCGGCTTAGCGCCTCAATGCCCAATGCGCCACTGCCGGCAAATAGGTCCAGCACCTCAGCGCCGCGGGGAAAATCACGCAAGATATTAAATACGTTCTCCCGAACCCTATCCGTGGTCGGACGTATCGACCCATCTTTGGGAGCTGTAATTTTATGCCCGCCGACAATGCCCGCTATAATCCGCATCTTGACTTATCCACTGAACAACCAATCCCCTTCAATGAAAAAACGTTTTTTTAATTCCTTTTTAAGATTTTTATAAACAGGGGCTGATAACGTCGGATCTTGGGCTAGAAACGCCTTAGCTTCAGCTCGCGCCTGATCTAAGACTTGGCCGTGTATCGTCAAGCGGGCCAGCTTTAAATCAGGCAAACCTGACTGGCGGGCTCCGAATATTTGACCTTCCCCCCTGATTTTGAGGTCGATTTCCGCCAATTTAAACCCATCGTTAATTTTCGTAATAGCTTGCATACGTCTTTTAGCCTCGTCGGTTTTAAGCTCGGCAAAGAGCAAACATTTGCCTTTATGAACGCCCCGGCCGACACGGCCCCGCAACTGGTGCAACTGCGAGAGGCCGAAACGCTCCGCGTGTTCAATCAAGATCACGCTCGTATTAGGAACATCGATACCAACCTCAATAACCGTAGTGGAGATAATGATATCTATTAAACCGGCGCGAAAATCATGCATGATTTTTTCTTTTTCATCAGTGCTCATTTTACCGTGCAATATTTCCACTTTTAAATCCGCATAGACATTACGGCGCAAATATTCCGCTTCTTGGACAACAGAGCGCACTTGCAGCTTATCCGACTCGTCAATCAGTGGGCAAACTATATACCCTTGACGTCCGCGGTTGACTTCGTCTCTAATGATTTTATAGGCCTGATGAAGATTTTTTTTTGGAAATAAAATGGTCTTAACATGATCGCCTAATCTTCGCCCGCCCGGCAATTCCCTAATCGAGGAGATATCAAGATCGCCATAGAGAGTCAGAGCCATGGAACGCGGTATAGGTGTCGCCGTCATCACTAAGATATCCGGCTCCCGGCCTTTATCGCGTAATTTTAAGCGCTGATTGACGCCGAAACGATGCTGCTCGTCAATGACGATCGAACCTAACTTTTTAAATTTTACCCCGCTTTGAATGAGTGCGTGCGTACCAAAAATTATACTGTAATCACCATTAGCCAACCCTTGCAGCCGCTTATTTTTTTCCGCCGTTTTTAAGCTCCCGGTTATTAAGGTCGCGCTTATCCCCAGTTTATCTATGTAAGAATGAAGTTTTAAATAATGCTGTTCCGCAAGAATTTCCGTCGGCGCCATCAAAACTGACTGGAACCCGTCCCGCACCGTCAAGACCATCATAGCTAAAGCAACAATCGTTTTGCCCGAACCTACGTCACCCTGGAGCAACCTATGCATCGGATAAGGCTTGGCTAAGTCCGCCTTTATCTCTTCAACAACTTTTTTCTGGTCGCCGGTCAACTCCCAGGGAAGCAGGCCTAATAATTTATCGAGCAGCCGCACATTAAGTTTATGGCTAATACCCCGAGAGGTTGTTTCCAAACGATGCTTACGCAAGAGCATCCCGATTTCTAAGATAAATAATTCTTCAAATATCAGGCGCTTACGCGAATCCCGCCAGAGCCGGCGATCGTTAGGAAAGTGGACATTTTGAATAGCGACAGACTTGACCGGCAACCGGTACTTTCTAAGCAAATCCGCGGGCATAGGGTCATCTATCTCCCCAAACTCATCAAGAGCTTTCTTAACCAGGCGCCGCATATAAGTTACCGACATGCCTTTGGTAACGGGATGAAACGGAATAACCCGGCCGGTATGAACAGCTTCACTAATATCAGCGTCTTCACTTAAAATATCAAAGAGAGGATTTTGCATTTGCAGTTGATGATAGTTCCATACGACTTTACCACTGAAAGTGACCTCGGTATCGATTTTTAAACGATCGGCTATATAATTCTGGTTATACCATAAACCATTAATATAGCCGGTTTTATCGAACAAACTAATGGTTAAGACACTGGTTCCCCGCCGGCTGCGAATTTTTTTAATATTCTTGATTCGACCTCTAACGGTAACTTCATCGCCCTCTTTCACCTCGGATATCTTTTTTACACGTCGAAGGTCAAGGTATCTATGCGGAAAATGATGCAACAGGTCATCGACTGTCTCCAAACCCAGCCGCTTTAAGGTTTCAGCCGTTTTTAAGCCGACTCCGGAGATAGCTTGCAGGGATATTTCTGACGGGTCTTTTTTTTCTTTTTGTGATTCGCTTATATCCATGTTGAAAATTATAACATTAGTAATGCGTAGGTAGAGAGAACTTCAAAAGGGGCAGTGATAAAGATGCTAGGTTGCATACGACCTCTCTACTGTGGGAGATTTTCAGTCAGAGTAACAAGTAAGAACATAGAGGGTTGGTAGAGATTGATACATGATAACAACGCGGATTGGGTTTTCGACCGCGTCCCTAATATACGACAACCGCGAAAGCGCCCGGCCCGGTATAAGTACCGATTACCGCGCCAATAACTCTGTCAGGTGCTCCCTCGATATTAAAACCGACCGCCCTCAACTCATCTTTAATTAGCTTGAGACTGTCCGGAGCGGCTCCATGAGCAAAGCCAAAAGAAGCGTTTTTCGACGGCGCCGCCTCTTTAACCATCGCCGTTATCGCCTTAAAGACTTTTTTGCGTCCGCGTAACTTGGCCGCCGGCGCGACCTCCCCATCATCCAGCGTTAAGACGACTTTAATATTAAGCAGCAAACCAACCAAGGCTGAAGCCTTGCCCAATCGCCCGCCTTTTTCTAAAAACTTTAAGGTATCGACATAAAAGAATACGCGCATTGTTCTGATAATATCATTGGCCAAACTCTTCAGCTCAGTTATTGAAGCGCCCCGAGTACGGGCAACCGCAAGCTCGCTGACTATAAGCCCGGTAGCCAATGAGGCTTGTTTGCCGTCGATTAAGGTAACAGGGACTTCCGCGTTTTTTGCCGCAATCTCGGCTGAAGCTATGGTTCCGCTTAATTTGGATGATAAATGAACAGAAATAATATGATCGCATGTTACTGCCAATTTCTTATAAGCGGCATCAAAGTCAGCCACTGATGGTTGGGAGGTCTTAGGTAATACCCTCTCGCTTTGCAGACGTTTATAGAATTCAGCCGGGCGAATATCCAACCAATCCCTGAATATCTCTTCACCGAAACGTACTGAGAGCGGTACCATCAAAACATCATTCTTTTTATACCAATTAGGCTCAAAGTCACAGGTGCTATCAGTCACTATTCCTATTTTCCCCATACCTACTCCCTTTTGAATATTTGATAAAACGGATCATTTGCTCAATTTTCGGAGCGAATACCTGAAGAGCTTACGCCAACTTTCCAATTGTGTTATTTAATATAACATGAAAAAAGCGCGCGGAGGCCGATGGTACTTTTCGGCCGGCTCTCTAAACACCGTTTTCAGCGGCGTTCCGGTGCAACTTTTTAATCACTCAAACGATATAAAGAGTAAAGAGACTGTGGAAGAACAAGACGAAATAAGAGCTTTAGTTGAAAAAGCTAAACAACTTGACGATAAAGAATTAAAGCCAATACAGTCTTTGTTTTCGAATCTTAGCGGACATCTGCAGGCGGCTTTCCGGCTGGAAAAAGAGGTGAATAAAACTGAGGAGAGTCATTCGCAACCCAAGACCGGCGCGGATTCAGTCGAGCCGTCTGCGCCTGACAATGGCGGACTCAAAGACGGCGGCGAACCCGAAACGCATAAATCAGAAGAGAATAATAAGGACCCGGGCTCTAAAGAAAGTGATTATGAGACGGAATCGCCATGGGCATATTTGATGATTTGAACATTTTCAATCGTTACCAAGCCTTCATTGACCATATCATCCAATAAGAGCAGAAACTTATCGATGCGCTCACTCTTGTCGACTATCTCAATGATAATCGGCAGGTCTTCCGACAGCCTCAGAATTGTAGCTGTCTTAATTATGCGGCTCCTGGCCCCAAAACCTTCGATGCCGCGAATAACAGTGGCTCCCGCCAACCCCTCTTTATTGGCAAGCTCGACTATAGCCTGATACAACGGTCGATGATGCCAATGGTCGGACTCCCCGATATAAATACTTAAAATTCGGCCTTCACCCGTTAATTGCATGATTTTACCTCTCTTATAATAGGCGCGCTAATATGATTCCCAAATAGACAGCAGTTATACCGCCAATCAAGCTTACGCTCAGATTAACTATCGCTAAAGCTATGGCTCCGTTGAGAGCTAATTTTACCGTCTCGTAACTAAAGGTTGAAAAAGTCGTAAAAGCGCCTAAAAAACCAACAGCGATCAGCAAGCGCCAGTATGGGTCTATCGCCAACCTCTCCGTGGTAATTATATAAAAGAAGCCCAGCACAAACGAGCCGATGAGATTAACGGCAAGCGTGCCTAACGGAAATAAAGAACCATCGAGCGCCGTCGCCCATCCGGCAACTAAATAACGAGCGACGGCTCCTAAAAAACCGCCAATCCCAATAATCAATAAACGCAATTGTTATCCTTTTCCATAACCCATTATCATACTATTCAAGACTCATTATCAACGGATAGACAGATTGCCCGCCTTTTTTTATCTCAACGTCCAAACCGGGGAACGCAGTCATAATAAAATCAAGCGCCGAGGGTTCCCGCAGCCGTGGGTCGTCACCGGTAAATATAGTCAATACTTCATCATTCTTTTCTATGGAAGCATTTAATAGATTCGTAACCGCCCCTTCCATGTTACGGGCGACCGCCACTATCCGTCCGCCGTGAATCCCCAGCCATTCACCCTTTTTTATGTTTTGCGCGTCACAAACCGCTCTGGTTACGGCTAAACTTTTTACCGTCGCTGACGCTGCCGCCATAGCTTTATAATTCGCGTCTATATCCAGCTCGGAATCGAAGACCAATAACGCCGCTATCGCTTCGGGGATGGAACGAGTAGGAACGACTTTTACTATTTTATCACTAAGCTCGGCGCCTTGTTCGGCCGCTAAGATAACACTCTTATTATTAGGGAGAATGATAATTTCAGAGGCTGAGATTTTATTAATGGCTGCAAAAAAATCAACCGCTGCCGGATTAGCGGATTGGCCGCCGCGTATTGTTATGGTAACTCCAAGACTTTTTAAGACATCTTCGATGCCGCCGCCATTAACCAAGGCGATAAGGCCTATGCTTTCCACTGATGAGTGTTTGGCTAATGCATCGGCTCTGGCTCGACTTTGTAGGGCCAGATTATGTATCTCCACTCGACTGATGCTACCGACATTGGTAGCCATATCTATAACCTTGCCAGGTTCATCAGTATGAATATGGACTCGATATAGGTCTTCATCACCAACAAAAAGCGTTGAGCCTCCAAGGCACTCCAACTGCTCCGCAAAATCATGCGTCGAACTTTTTGCGTTGATTTCAAGTAGAAATTCAGTGCAATAAGCATAGTTTATATCTTCCAATTCAACATTAACTATATTGTCACCACGCGATTCAGCTTTGACCTCTCTACCGCTCCAGGCTGCCGATATCCCGGCAAATATTACCGCCAAGCCATAGCCTCCGGCATCGACTACACCTGATTCCTTTAATACAGGCAATAGATTGGGGGTATTATCGACCGAAATACGTGCCGCTAGGGCTAGTTTTTCTAGAAATATATCCGGCTGACATTCGGCCTCGGCGGCGGTCGTAGACACGTCCCTAATAACGGTTAAAATAGTACCATCGATAGGTTCTCGTACCGCTTCAAAAGCAGTATCAGCTCCCCTCATCAGCGCCTCAGCCAATATAGGCACAGCTAAACTATTAGCCACCGCTATTACTTCGCAGAAACCTTTGACTATCTGGGAAAGAATAACTCCCGAATTTCCCCGGGCGCCAAATAGCGAGCCCTTTATCATGGCGGCGGCAGCATCAGAAATCGTAACTGGTTGAGCTCGCGTGACTTCATCGAGCATAGCTTTGAATGTCAACTTAATATTGGTGCCGGTATCGCCATCGGGAACCGGAAATACATTTAAACGGTTAATTTCCGCCTCAAAATCTTCTAACGCCCTTAAGGCGCCGTCAAGAAGTATTGTCAGCTGTTCTACGTTGACTTTACAGCTTTTGTTCTTAACCTTTAAGAGTTTTTTCATACTTGGAAATTATAGCATTGTTTAATTGATTTTGTTATTCATATGGCTTATTTTCTTGTCAATTGCTATAAGTAATGCTACTATACCTTTTGTTTTATGAAAATAGAGGAGTAAAATGTCTCAAAAATGTGATATTTGCGGTAAGAAGCCCGCTGTTGGGCGTAACGTAAGCCATTCTCATAAGAAAACGGCAAAAACCTGGGGAACTAATGTCCAGAAAATACGGATTCGTACTGCCGGCGGCAGCGTCAAACAAGCTAATGTTTGCACCAAGTGTTTGAAGGCCAATAAAGTAGTTAAGGCTTAATTTTTTCTGACCCTAATTCCGGTTCTTCTTTTAATAAACGACAGAAAAGAGTTACTAATTCAGGGTCGAATTGTTTGCCGGCTTGATTTTTTAATTTAATCAACGCTTCTTTCCGAGTAAAAGCCTCCCGATAAGCCCGCCTTGACGTCATAGCGTCAAAAGCATCGGTTAAAGCTATTATGCGTGACCCAAGTGGAATATTATTACCCTTTAGCCCGGCTGTGTATCCGCTCCCGTCAAAATTTTCGTGATGATAACGGATGTTGTCCGCCAGTTTTGATAATTTTGGATATCCGATTAAAATATCTCCGGCGATAACCGGATGATTTTTTATCAACATGCGCTCAACTGAAGTCAACGGCTCTTTCTGCGCGAATATACCGCTTGGTATTGAGGCATAACCAATATCATGTATAACGGCAGCCAGTTTTAGCTCCGCTACATCGATAACCGTTAAGCCCTTCTTCTTGGCTAAAGCCGCCGTGTAGCCGGCTACCCTCTTGGAGTGGCCTTTGGCATAAGGATTGTTTGATTCAATCATATCCACCAAAGCATTTGGCAATTCCGTGTTATAAATGCCCTCATCATTTAGGCCTCTGTTCTTAAGCGCCAGAGCAAAATATCTCATCACGCGGGAGACTAAGGCAATATCTTCTTTGCTGAATGAAAAATCTTTATTCCGAGAACCTAGATTGACAACACCGATAATACTATCCGCAGCCATGATCGGCACTGTTAGAGAGGTAACGGTATCCGGTCTCAACGTTTTTTTTACGTTTATCTCAGTCGGAGCGTCTTGGGTAATCAGAGCTTTTTTATGTCCGGCCACCCACCCGGCTATGCCATCCCCAACATTAACTGCATATTCGCCGGCGGACTTAGATAGACCGTAAACAGCTTTTATTCTAAGCTTGCCGGATAACGCGTCAATAATCATCAATGAGGCCGTGTCGCTTTTGACTAGCGAATGAAGCTCACGTAAGGTCACATTGTAAAGCTCAGACAGGCTGGCCGAAGTGATAATTTTTTCACAAACAGAGAGCATCTTGCGACTCTCCACCGATGCTTTTTCCAACTTTTCTTCCTTGACCTCATCTTTTAATAGATACCCCGCTTGCGCGGCAATACTCTTCAGGTTTGTTTCATCAAACTTAGAAAAAGCTTTTTTAAGGCTTGATATAATAACCAAGATACCGAATTTACCAACCGGAGCGCTAAGCATGGACCCTACGCCTAATTGTCTTAATTCAAGCAAGAGGTCGTTGGCCTTGTTCTTGTCTGAATCCTGAAAATCGCTTAAATAACAAAGACCGGCCTCTACTTGTCTGTTAAAGCCGGAATCGGCCGCAAAGCCCTTGCCCTTAACAAGGCTGATCTTTTTCCCCTGGGCGGACTTTACTTCCCAGCAGTCTTTTACCTTAGCCAAAAGCATGACGCCTTCAGCGGCTAATATCTTTCCGGCGGTAAAGTCTATAATAGCTAAATCCAGATTATAATTCTTCCGTGAATCCATTTTAGACAATAAAAACTCCAGCAGGCTAGGGAAAACAGGCCCAATAATCGAACTATTATCGACAGCATCCTTGTAAGACGCCGGTTTGTTTATATCATCATAGATATAACTCATTTCACAATCCGTATTTTATTATATTTTCGGGGATGACCATTACTGGGACGGTAAACTTCAATTAAATATATATTAACAAATTTTACAGCAAAAAGCCATATATTGCATTAATAATCCAAGCTTATTAACAATTAAAAAGCCGTCTCCGGCATCACGACTAAGAGCCCTGAATCGATTAGCGATTAGCGTAAGCGTATAAGCTGATAATCATCAACCTCCATAAGCAGCCGTCGCGGCCGGCTGATATTTTAGTAGTAGAACTGCCTAAACATCAGGTTTTGACTTATTTTCAAAAATATTATTATTTATTGTTCATTTTATTGTTAATAATTATTTGTTAAGGGAATTAAACTTTTATGTCACTACTGAAAGAATGAAGCAATTATCCCGCGAACAGATTAGGCTTATGGCAAAAAAACTAAAAAGAAGAAATAGAATAGTTGACTGGAAGCTATCGATTATCTCATTTATCTTATCGCTATTGGTCATATTCTCGCTGACGGCTCCCGTCGTCGCGGCTATATTAACCATAAAATACGTTGATATACCCAAGTTGGACAGCAGTAAAATCGGCAAGATGCCGCAACGAACAAAAATTTACGCGGCGGATAATACTGTTTTATCTAATTTTTACTTTCAAGATCGCGACAGCGTCAAATTGAGTGAGATTCCGATTAACCTGCAAGACGCGGTCATAGCCATTGAAGACCATCGATTCTATGAACACGGCAGTATTGATATTCGCGGTATCTTAAGAGCGTTTATAACCAATGTTAAAAGCGGCCATATTTCCGAGGGAGGCAGCACTATTACCCAGCAATTCGTGAAAAACGCTTTCTTAAGCAACGAACAGAGTGTAACGCGAAAGATTAAGGAAGCGGCGCTCTCGTATCAGATGGAAAAGAAATATTCCAAAAAAAGGATTCTTGATCTCTATTTAAATACTATTTATTTTGGTAATGGCGCTTACGGCGCTAAAACCGCCGCTGAGATATATTTCGCTAAACCATTGAACCAACTTAGTCTAGATGAGGCGGCTTTATTGGCCGGACTCACTAAATCCCCAAATGAATTTTCTCCATATAACCATCCGAAAGCTTCGAAGAAAAGGCGAAACGAAGTCCTCGGTAAGATGTTGGAGTTTCATTATATCAATAGGGCCGAATATAATCAGGCGACAGCGGCTGAGATTAAAGTTAGCCCTAACCAGGAAATCGGTTATCGCAGCGCGCCTTATTTTGTGGACTACGTGCGCCAAACAATCATAAAAAAAGTTGGCGCGAAAAAGTTTCTCCGAGGCGGATTAAGCATCTATACTTCAATTAATCCCAAAACTCAGAACTACGCCGAAGCGGCTATAAAAAACACCTTTAACCGTCCCGGCGACCCCAGCGCCTCGCTGGTATCCATCGATCCGAAAACAGGTTATATAAGAGCAATGGTAGGCGGTAAGGATTTTCGTAGTGATGAGTTTAACTTAGCTGTTCAGGGCAGACGCCAAGCGGGATCGTCATTTAAAACATTCGTCTTGGTCGCCGCTCTGGAGCAAGGCATATCCCCGGACAAGACCTTCAGCGGTTCATCACCCATAACTATTAGATTGCCTAAGCCGGGTCCCGATTGGCGAGTTAAAAATTACGGCAACGAGAACTATGGCAGCATTCCCATTAGTGAAGCTACGGTTAAGTCGGTAAATGTTGTTTTTGCCCAGCTGATAATGGAAGTTGGCGCGGGCAACGTTGTCGCAACAGCTAAAAAAATGGGTATCACCTCACCTATTAGCGCTCATCCGTCTATTGCTTTAGGCGGCTTGACCCATGGAGTTTCACCGTTGGAGATGGCATCGGCCTACGCTACTTTAGCCTCCGGCGGAAAGTATATAACACCAAAAGCAATTTCTAAAATCACCGATCACCAGGGACGCGTTATTTATCAAGCAAAAATCAAATCCAAGAGAGTGCTTGATGCCAATGTCGCCTATAAAGCGAATAACATATTAAAGGAAGTGGTCCAGCGAGGCACCGGCACCGGGGCAAATATCGGTCGGCCGCAAGCTGGAAAGACGGGAACATCACAAAATTTGCGTGACGCCTGGTTTGTCGGGTATACGCCCGCTCTCTCCACGGCTGTTTGGGTAGGTTATCCACATAATTCAGTAGAGATGAAAAATATTCACGGCATCAGTGTTACCGGCGGTAGTTTTCCAGCCCATATATGGAAGATATTTATGGCTAAAGCCCTGCAAAATATAAAAGTAGCTGATTTTGTCGGACCGGACGGTAAACATCCGCCGACCATCGCTGAAACACCGCCGGCGCCGGCGGTTAAGAAATATCGTGCGCCCGCGAAAGCACCGGTACCCAAGCAGGAACCGACACCCAAGCCAACGCCAGAGCCTGAAATAACAGCGCCGACTCCGGCACCGGCAACACCGTCCGAACCGACACCAGCCGTCGAACCCAAGCCGGAACCGACACCCAAACCGGAACCGACACCCAAGCCGGACACCACCGCAACCCCTTAGGCACTCCCATCATTACTGACCGCTAAAATGTTATTGTTAACCTGTCGCCGGGTTGCCTTTTGTTGTTATTGCCGGTTTAATTATTGGCTCGATGTTCGTTATCAGATTAGGATTTACGCAAACTCTGCTTGGAGTGCCCATCTTGGAAATAACAGGATTTGTTTACCGCATTTTTGGAAATCTACTTATTGGCAGGCATAATAACCGCCGAGAGAAAATAAGGGTCGTCCCAAGCAACTTTCGGGACTCTTAACCGGCAAGAAGACATGGATGTTCTGCTCACTGATGGTTAAGGTTGCCTAGTAGCAACTTGGGACAATTTATGTATATCACAACAAAATATATTGGGCAAGAGAATTGCAAAAATTATTTTTTAAATATTGTTTTCGAGCCTCTTACGGCAACAAATCCTCCGAGAACCATCAAGAATAAAGATAAGGTCAGCAAAAAATTCTCATTATATCCGGTTGAAGTATGCCGGCTTTCAAGATAAGCAAGGCCAATCGTCTTGTCACCGGCCGCGCTCTTACCGGAACGCCACATCTTAAAATAATATGCGTCGCCGTGACCGCTAAATTTATCGGCGTCATAAAGAACAACCGGCGTATAATTACGTTTTTCGTTCCAGAAACCGCTTGGTCCCATAGCGTTAAAAGCTCCGGAGCCGCCCAGAGAAGCCAACGGGTTATCGGTTGACTTTAGCCAGACTAGACCATCGCTGGATTCAGCGTAGCCGATACCTTGACTATTGGCTGTCCGGCCGCCGCTATACCACATATGATATTTACCGTTTTCATAAATTACAGTAGCCGGATAGACGTAACTGCTGTCCCAATAGACGGAATTACCCCAAACACCGCCGCCGCGCTCTAGGACCGGCAAAGTTCCATACTGAGTCCAACTGACGCCGTCGCTTGAGTAGGCCAACCCCAACTGCTCGAAAGCACCGTCGGTACCGTCAAAATACATCACATAGCTGTAATTCATCGGATTAGAGCCACTATTTGCAGCACTCGGTTTATATAAGATCGCCGCCGGTCCATAGGAACCGCGCTCCCAGTC
>CAJVYJ010000043.1 GCA_913009475.1 uncultured Actinomycetes bacterium
GGACGCTCTGCCGTTCTGGATATAATTGTGGATACGTCGCAAATGTCCGCTAATCAGCTGCGTGACAAAATTAGAACTACTTTCTTAGGGATGGAAAAGCAAAAAGCTCTGTTTATAACGGTCTTGTCATTTGGCTATAAGTACGGCACGCCGTCGGACGCCGACTTAGTAATCGACGTTCGTTTTCTGCCAAATCCTCATTATATAGAAGAGCTATGCCAATTAAACGGCCAAGAAGCGCCGGTGCGGAAATTTGTGATGGAGCGCCTGGAGACAAAAGACTTTATTACCAAGTTCTTTGATTTTTTGGAATTTTTACTTCCACACTACTTGCAGGAAGGTAAGTCATATTTGACTATAGCCCTTGGATGTACCGGAGGCATGCACAGATCGGTGACATTAACGGAAGAGACAGGTAAATTTCTGCAGAAAAAAGGGTATAACGTTGTTGTTCGCCATCGCGATATAAATAAGGATATCGAAAATAACGAGGGTTGAGAAAGGTGACGCTTTCGCAAAAGATATGCCAACAGACCGTAAGCAAGAAAATGATTTTAAAGTAGTAGCCGTCGGCGGCGGTCACGGATTGCCGATCGCTCTTAAAAGCATTCAAAAATATTCCCAAAATATAACAGCGATAGCTACTGTTGCCGACGACGGCGGCAGTTCCGGACGTCTCCGTCGTGAGCTGGCTGTTTTGCCACCGGGTGACAGTCGAAATTGCTTGGTGGCTTTGGCGGACGATAATTTAATCAGTCGATTATTTCAATATCGTTTTACGTGTGGAGAAGGTATGGCCGGGCACGCACTTGGCAATTTGATAATCGCGGCTTTGTCGGAGTTGACCGGTGATTTTAGTACGGCCTTGGCGGAGGCGGGTAAGTTGTTAAAAGCGAAAGGCAAAGTGTTGCCGCCGACAGATGAAAAAGTCACCCTTTGCGCTCGGTTGGAACCGGAGGGGACCATCCGTGGACAGTGCAATGTGGCCAATCGACTACGCTCACTGGTTTCAATCTGGCTGGAGCCGACTAATTCTAGGGCCAACGAGGAAGCGGTGGCTGCCATCAAGGCTGCAGATCAAATAATAATTGGTCCGGGCAGTTTATTTACCAGCATTTTCCCAAACCTATTGGTGTCGGGCATAAGAGACGCGATAGAAGGGTCTAAGGCCCAACGCATTTTTATCTGTAATACGATGGTCCAAGCGGGTGAAACTGATGGTTTTACCGCTGAGCAGCATATAACCGCTATTTTTAAGTATATTGGCCGGGGCCTCATTGACACGGCGATAATAAATCAATCATCATTTTCCTCTCAACATTTAAGTGAGTTGGCTAAGATAAACGTCACTCCCGTGGCCGCGGGAGAAAACAACTTAGCGGAACTGGATATGGAAGTAATCTTCGCCGATCTTGCTGACCAGGATTACCCGGCGCATCACGATGTCAACAAATTGGCGCGAGTATTGTCCGGGCAAGCGGACAAGATATGAAAAAGGAAAATAATGTCATTTTCCTCTCAAGTAAAAAATGAATTAGCTCACCGGGTGTCAAGAAAGAGCTGTTGCCAAGTAGCCGAACTTTCCGCTATTATTCGCATGGACGGCAGTCTAAAAATCAGCAGCCATCCACAAGGATACGCGTTACGCTTATCTATGGAAAATGCGGCTGTAGCCAGAAGAGCTATTAAGCTGTTCGCTGATATATTCGGTCTGCGCGCTGAAGTAACGGTCCGGCGTTCACGTTTGAGTAAACGAAATAATTATTTGATAGAAATTAAAGAGCATCCCAAAGCTTCGGCTGAAAAGGAGGATGTCTCCAAAAGTATGAGACCATCGGTGGACGGAAGCCCGGATGAGGGAGGATACGTTTTGATGCGTGAACGAAACGAGGCTGAAGATAATGGTGCGGACTGGATTTTCGGCTGCGCCCCCAGACTTAGCCAAGCATTAAATGAACTGGGTATTTTAGATGATTCACTAACGGTGCGTTATGATATTACGCCGCGGCTAATCAGAAAGAGCTGTTGCGCCGTAGCCTACTTAAGGGGCTTGTTTATGGGTGGGGGTTTTGTCTCCGACCCGACCGGTAGCTATCATTTTGAGTTGGTAACTGATAATTATACTTTGGCTAACGACGCCAAGACTTTAATGACGCGGTTTAACTTAAATCCAAAAATATCATCGCGCAAGCATAATTTAATGCTCTATCTGAAAGGCGCTGACCAAATAATTCAGCTAATGGCTTTAATCGGCGCCCACACAGCTTTGTTGAAGTGGGAAGACACACGAATTCTAAAAGGTATGCGAGCTTCGGTGAATCGGTTGGTAAATTGTGATACGGCTAATCTGAATAAGGCCGTTGAAGCGGCTTTGTCCCAACTTCGCGACATAGCGTTAATTGAAGAGAGAATGGGTATAGATAAACTGCCTCAAGGGCTGGCTGAGTTAGCCAAAACCAGGCTGGCTTATCCACAAGCAAGCATTAGAGAACTCGGCGAGGCTTTTCAGCCGTCGCTCAGTAAGTCAGCGGTCTATCATCGCGTTAGAAGATTGCAGGCGGTAGCGGATAAGTTAAGATAATGAGATTTACGAGGAAAATCGGGCTGATATTTATAGGTAAATAAGATGATGTCAAATTATATATCTATCGTCAGCGTGAGTGAAGGGGGTAGCGCGGCTAAAAATAAAAGCGAGAAAGTTTTTTATTATTTTACTTTAAGCAGACTTTAGGTGTAGCTATTTTTTAATAGGAGGATGGTACATGGGTATTAAAGTTGGCATTAATGGTTTTGGTCGGATCGGTAGAAACGTTTTTAGACAAGCCTTGGATGAACCGGAGATAGATATTGTGGCGGTCAATGATCTAGCGCCGGCTGCCGGCTTAGCTTATCTGCTAAAGTATGATTCCATACACGGCGTGCTTAACCATGAAGTAAGTGCGGAGGCAGGCGAGATAGCCATAGATGGGCGTGAATTTAAGGTTCTTTCCGAAAGAGACCCGTCCAAACTGCCCTGGGCAAGCTTGAAAGTTGAAGTCGTGGTCGAGTCAACCGGATTTTTTCGAGATCGTGCCGGCGCTTCTAAGCACCTCCTGGCCGGGGCCCGCAAAGTCGTTATCTCCGCTCCGGCTCAGGACCCTGATATTACGATTGTTCTCGGTGTCAATCAGGAAACTTATGATAAAAGTAAGGATAATATAATATCCAACGCCTCTTGTACCACTAATTGCTTGGGGCCGATTGCGAAAGTGCTTCTGGATAATTTTGGTATTAAGCAAGGTTTTATGACCACCTGTCACTCTTACACTAATGATCAGCGCATTCTTGATCTTCCACATAAAGATTTGCGTCGCGGCCGCGCGGCGGCGCTCTCAATTATTCCCACGTCGACCGGAGCCGCTAAGGCTATCGGTGCGGTTATACCGGAGCTTCAAGGTAAGTTGGACGGTATTTCTCTGCGAGTACCTTCGCCGGATGGGTCCGTAGTCGATCTAACAGTTGAATTGGAAATGGAAGTTTCAGTTGAAGACGTCAAAGCGGCAATGAAAATAGCGGCAAACGGCGCGATGAAAGGGATATTACAATATAGTGATGACCCAATAGTTTCCATAGACATAGTCGGTAATTTACACTCATCAGTATTTGACGCGCCGCTGACAATGGCAAAAGGGCGGATGGTAAAAGTTTTTTCTTGGTATGATAACGAGATGGGTTATTCCAAACGTATTTTGGATTTAATTAAATATATTGTGTAGGGCGTAATAACGTGAAGCGCGAGTCTAAGGTCTAGAGAGGCCTGTCACTCTGGGCGGAAGGCCTGGAGAAAGAAAAACATTGTAGAGACGTTGCATGCAACGTCTCTACTGCGGGGAGATTCTTCGCCGGCGCCCAGAATGACCGATATTTGGTTCGCAGAATAATTTTTCCCCCCTCTTTGCGAAAGAGGAGTTGGGGGGGGGATTGAGAAAAGAAAAATGGTTTAGTTTTGTCATTCTCAGCTCGCTTAAGTTTGTCATTCTCAGCTTGACTGGGAATCCAGGTGAAGAGGTGCATTGAAACCAAAGCAAGTAAATCATTAAAAAGCACGGTTAGCTATGAATCCCCAATCAGGTCGAGGATGACAAGCGTGAAATGGTCGGGAATGACAGCAATTTGCTACGCAAATTGCAGAGCATGGGAGCATGAGAACATGGGAAATGAGAGCTTTTAGTACACGAACATGCGGTCACATGTTGCCCGTAGGGCTGATTCGCATGAGGCGCGAGAGCGCCGAATCACATGCTCAAAATTGAATAATCAGATTGATAATGTGGAGTAAAAGCGTGAAGGATTGAGGGGATTAACGTAAAATGGAATCAATGAGTGATGACTTAGTATTGGGGGTACGATAAAATTGGTTGACGAATCAGGAAGCCCGGAACCACTGCTTGAGCCGCCTGAAGCGGAAGAAGAAAATTTGTTTAACAAAAAAACAGTTCGTGATATAGATATTAATAATAAACGGGTGTTGGTCAGGGTTGATTTTAATGTGCCGCTATCTCAGGGTCGGGTGGAAGATGATACGAGAATTCGGGCGGCGCTTCCCACCATAAACTATCTGCGTCGGCATCAAGCTAAAGTTATATTGGTTACTCATCTGGGCCGGCCCAAGGGGCGGATTGACGACCGGTTAAGGCTTGACGCCGTGGCCGAACGTCTCTCGGAGATGTTGGACTCTCCGGTAATAAAATTAGACAAAACTGTAACTGATGAGGTAACCGCGGCGGTATCGCGAATGTTGCCCGGTGATGTAATACTCTTAGAAAATGTACGTTTTAATCCCGGCGAACTGACAAATGACCCGGTATTTGCCCGTAAATTGGCCGACTTGGCCGATGTTTTTGTTAATGACGCTTTTGGTACGTCGCATCGGGCGCATGCTTCCGTCGTGGGAGTGGCGAATTATCTGCCGGCTGTATCCGGTTTTTTACTGGAGGCTGAGATAACCCACTTAACTAAAATTATTCAAGCGCCTCGCCGGCCCTTTTTAGCTATATTGGGCGGTAATAAAATATCCGATAAGATCGGTGTTATTGAGCGTTTTTTAGACAACGTTGATAGTATTTTGACCGGCGGTGGTATGTGCTTTACATTTCTAAAAGCCAAGGGTTTAAGTATCGGCAAGTCTTTGGTCGAGATCGAGCAGTTGGAGACGGCGAAAAATATTCTAAAAAAAGCGGAAGAAAAAGGAGTCTCATTTTATATCCCCTCCGATATTATTGTAGCTGAGGAGATCTCAGGCGAAACCGAGTCTAAAGCGGTGACTGTTGACAAGATTCCCGACGGTTGGATGGGGTTGGATATCGGCCCTCGTACCATAGATGTCTATCGTCAAGTTATAACTAGAGCTAAAACCATATTTTGGAATGGTCCTATGGGTGTATTCGAGATAAAGAATTTTGCTCAAGGTACTATTCAGATTAGTGAAGCCATCGCCAAGCAGACGCAACGCGGCGCTCTTTCCATTGTCGGCGGCGGTGATTCGGATGCGGCTTTAAAAAAATTCGGCTTAGAGGATGAGGTCTCATTTGTCTCTACCGGCGGCGGGGCCTCGCTTAGAGTCTTAGAAGGCCTAGCTTTACCGGGCATGGAAGCCTTAGCGGATAAATTCTAATATTTCAGGAGAGTGAAGTTAAATGCGCAAACCTATAATTGCCGGCAATTGGAAGATGAATATGACAGCATCACATGCGGTTTTTTTTCTCCAGTTTTTAGAGGAGGAGCTGCGATATATTGGTGAAGATGTTGAGGTTGTGGTCTGCCCGCCTTTTACGGATTTAAGGAGTGCCGCTACCGTAATCGAAGCTGATAATTTTAATATCGGCCTCGGTGCCCAAGATATGTATTGGGAAGAAAAAGGCGCTTTTACAGGTGAGATCTCACCGTTAATGCTGAATGATCTTAGGGTAAGCTATGTAATTATCGGCCACTCTGAACGGCGTAATTTTTTTGGCGAGACCAATGTGACGGTAAATAAAAAAGTTAAAGCGGCCATAGCTCATCATTTAAAGCCGATTATATGTGTAGGCGAAAGCTTGGATGAACATAATCGGGGGGAAACACTGGATATCGCGCAAACGCAATTAGTAGAAGGCTTAAAAGGAGTAGCCATCAAGAAGGCTGATGATTTGGTGGTTGCGTATGAGCCCATTTGGGCTATAGGTACCGGCCGTAACGCGACTCCGGCTGAGGCTAATGATGCCGCTCGTCATATAAGGACGGTTTTGGGTTCCATATTTTCATCGGATCTGGCCGGTAAAATCCGTATTCAATACGGGGGAAGCGTGAATCCGGATAATATCAGCGCTATTATGAAAGAGTCTGACATTGACGGTGCTCTGGTCGGCGGTGCCAGCTTAGACGTGGCCGATTTCACCCGAATCATCAAATATAATAAATAGGAGTTTATCTAAATAGTTGGCTTCTATCATGAAATCAATCTTCTTCAAAAATGAAGTTGTCGTATTCGGTTTCCAAGCGCAGTTTATGTTTGGCTTCTTGTTCGGTCAAGAAATCAAACAAACGAAAAATATCGCTGCCTTCAGGATATTGATCCGCCATATCTTTGTACATCCTATGGGCTTTTTCCTCCGCTTTCATCGCTATCTTTAAAACATCCTGATATTTGATGTTGGTGTCGAATTTTACTTCTGACTGATAGTCGCTGATTTTAAGGTCCGGCGTTCGGTGCTCGACCTTGGCCGGTATTTTGGACATATCCAGATTTTCCAGCAAGTTTTTATGATGGCGCTCCATCTCGGCTAATTCGATGAAGGTTTTTTGGGAGCCCGAAGCTTCGGATAGCTTACTTAACTGGCTGTAAAAAGCGGCTGATTCCGCTTCTTTTTCAATCGCGAACTCAATGGCGTCTTTAATATTCTTCATTTGTCCTCCCGATTATTTTATACCCTTATTCCAAATTTATTAATTGTCATATAATTTACCAATATAGCGTTGATATGTCTATATGTATATTAAAACGACCGCGGACGCCACCCCCATTACACGGGCGGAGATAAACTCCGCCCCTACACGTTTTACGCTCTTATCTACCCTCAATGATTATAAGGCGCCAGATAAACTGGCGCGCTACACAACCGCCCTCTGTGCTTTCATTGCCGCTGTCATTTCCGACTATTTCACGCCTGTCATTCCCGACCCCGATCGGGAATCCACGGCCAACCATGCTTTTTAATGCTTTCATTTGTTCTGGTTCCAATACACCTCTTAACCTGGATTCCCAGTCAAGCTGAGAATGACAAAAAACAATTGCGGATTTAGAATTTGGAATTGCGGATTTATTAATACACAAGTGGACGTGGCTAAAACGTCCTTTTAATTTCGCAATCCGAAATCCGAAATCCGCAATGGTCTTACCTACCCTCCCCCTGTCATTCCCGACCCCGATCGGGAATCCACAGCCAACCATGCTTTGTTCTTCCCTCTACCCTCTACTCTCTCCCCTCGCTTTTATTGACCGCCGGGTGCTGCTAAGTTAAACTTTAAATCGAGTGTTTAACTAACTATCAGCAGTAACGAGGTGTTAAAAACGGATAAAAAAAGATCCAATCTAATTACGGAACAAGCTACGGATTTTGCCGCCTATTTATATTTTCTGCGTAGTGACGATCAGGCGGTAAAAGCATTAAAAAAATTCTTTTTAGACCGGTATGATCTTTTGGAAGAGAAGACCGAGAGCCAACTGATTTTCGAAACCAGCCAATCGCATCTGATAATTTTCGCGAACGAGACGCGGACAGAGACGATAGAAGTCAATTTGGCAATTGTCGACAATATTATTTTTGCCGCTATTTTGTGGTCGTCAACCGCCGCCGGTGATAAGGTACAAGAGCGTTTTGGTCTTATAGATAAGCTGGTTAACTACTTAACTGAAGCCGAGGTGACAGTTATCAGTTTAAGTTTGGCGATGGTTGGTTCGATTGGACTTAGGGCTAAACTAAAGGACATGCTCCCGCAAGAGCCTGGTAATTCAGGTGAAGCCGACTGGGGCAAGATCTATCATTTTCAGCAGACATCCTTCAGTAAGCGTCATCTTTATATTTTGGAATCAAGCGCTTACCCGGCGGCGCCGAGCCGAGATTTTTTAACCAAGGGCTTACCGGAAGTTGACTGGCCGTTGCATCGTTTGATGCGGGAGATTGCTTATTATGAGGACCAGAGCCGCACCATTAAAGAGACAACAAAAAGAATTGATAAAGAGATCAGCGAGGCCTTGAATCGTAAGGCCGTTTTTATTGAACATGGTCGGGCGGAGATAGAGGTGTTGGAATCAGAGATTGCCGGACTTTCACAAAAATATAGCTTGTTGGCCTCAAATTTGCATCTTGCCAGGGAATCCGTCACGAAGTTGGGCCAGGAGATAGAGGCAATGGAGCAGATTTTCGAAAAGCAATTTATCTCCGGCCCGGATAGTTTAGATGGTTTCCCCGGAGTCTATCAGCAAAGTTTTAAAAAAAGCTTAATGCAATTGCAATATAATGAATCCAATCTACAATTATCATTGGAAAGCGCTAAGGCCGCTATTGAAGTGGTCCATACTCAAGTAGACCTTTTTCGCGGCAGCGAGGGTATGGCACTACAGAAACAGACGAAAGAATTCTTAAAGCAGAATACGTCTCTGCAAGTGGCGGTTTCAGTTATTGAGGTAGTGTTCATCTTTTATTACACCATTAACGCTTGGAAAGAAGTGGCGTTTCCCTATAGAGTCGAAGAGTTGTCCGCTTGGATAAAATTCGGTGTTGTCGGGTTTTTTTCGCTGGCAATGACTTATATGACTCATCAGGTAGCGCTGAATTTAGAACGTGATAAGCGCGTTAGTGTCAGACTTGTATTATCCATTACGGCGGTAGCGGTGGCGTTGGCCTTGATGGTAGTAGTCCCTCTCCTAATTGAACAGGGATAATCATCTTTTATGAGTATATTTACCAGCAAAGACTTAAAAGAGAACAATGGCGCCGGCGGTAGGCCGATATACTTAGCGTTTAAGGGAAAAGTCTATGATTTGACCAACGCCCTTCTTTGGCAAGGCGGTGTGCATGAAGGTCATGCGGTTGGAGCCATGGCGATTGCAGAATTAAGCGAGGCGCCGCACGGCCCTGAGCTGTTGGAAAGTTTTCCGGTTATCGGGGAATACCAAGAGAATAACGAAAAGGAGAAAAAAATGGATGTAATTAAGATATTAGAGCAGGCTGTCGAAGCTGAACAGGCGGCTCAAAAAATGTATAAGCAAGGGGTTGACATTGCTGAGGATGCGGAGACCAGGGCTTTGTTTGAACAGTTAACCAATTGGGAGCAAGGTCATGAACGATTACTGAAAGACCGATTGGCTACACTAAAGTTGATGAAAGATGATTAGCGCCTATATTTAAAAATTTGAAGTACGACTCACCTATTACCAAGATAATTTTGCGCCTGTTCATTAATGACTGTAGCCACTTTTTTTGCTAAATCCAGCATCAGTCCATCATTGTCTTCAACATTATTTTCCAGGCTGGTGTAGATCTCAAATGTATATGGGCCATTAAACCAAGAGATTAATAGAGCCGGGCTTTGTTGCTTACGCTTATCTTTAGTATTAATTTTAGTATTAATAGGATTGAAACCGCGGTACATTTTCTGATTCCCGATGATTAACTCACCTTGGTCGCGAGAAAAGGCTTTATCTTGGGGCCTCTTTAGAAATTCATCAGCTTTTTGGATATTTTTTTGATGCGTGACCACAACGGTAACACCCCGGGATTGCTCGGCGATAGCGGGGTCATCGGGTTGATACCAAACAGTAAGCGCGTTTGTCGCAAAATGTTGAATGGGATTGGCTATAAACCCGTCTATTGCTGGTGGATATAGTTGTGGTGGTATAGAATATTTTGATAATTTGTTATTAAGTTTTCTTTTGGATTTGTCGGCGGCAGACTTACTTTTTTTTGTTTTGAAAGTTTTTTTCGTTAAAAAATATTTGCTTATTCGGGGAGCAAAACTATCTAAACTTTTTATAATTAATGGAGTAATAATCAAAGCAATCAAGATAATTATCAATGTTGCTGACGCATGTCTGAAAGTCAAGGAATAATAAGTATCGCTATTTCCAAGATTAATTCCGGCGGCGGTAACCAAGATAATTAAAAAAAAGAAGAAGACGAACGGCCATAAGTTATCAAATATATCTATTGGTCCGCGTTTATAGAAGGCAACCAATGTAAGATTGCGGATAGCGATAATTGTTATAACGGTTAAGTTTACCAGGTTGAGCTTAAAATTAAGGTTTAAATTATCCTCGACCCAATGTTGATAATAAAGTCTGCCTGTCAGAAAGGCTAAGACGAAAAAAGGTACCAACCAGATGAAACTGATGGTATAAGGGCCGAACAACCGATGCATAAGGTATATCCTTCCTTGGCTAATCTAAAACTTTCCAGTATTCCCGGCTCCCCCATGTTACAATACTTGGCCTTTATATAGCTACTTTAAAGTCCGTAATTATAAATATGTAATGGACATATGGTCACTTTCCGTTTTATGTGTCTACCGTTCATTGTCTTGTTTAGACCGTTCATTGTCTAATTTAGACCGTTTGTGGCAGTTGTTATTAAGAACAGGGCCTGTAAGTCGATGTAATTTTTATATTAACAATTCGGAGGTTGAGATGTTAAAGAAAGCATCGTCACGTAATTATTTAGGTAGTTTAAGAGTCAGACTACCGCTTTTATTTATTTTAGCTACCGCAATTCCCTTAATTATTTTTTCACTCTTCAGTTACAATCAAGTCCAATCTACTTTTGTGAAACAAAAACTTGGCGATATGATGAATATTATTGACGCTAAGTATATTCATACTCTTGAATATTTAGACAAAGGCAAGGCTGATATCGGCTTAGATGCCGAATTTTTAAAAGGACCTTTAGAGGATTATTATAGTAAAGGCGATAAATCAGCTCTGCTTACCATTAATCACAAACTGAATGAAGTCATAGAATTAAATAAATTCAAACGCAAGAATCCTTTTAATCGCCAATTTATTTTGAAAAATCGTTTTAGCGAGGTGATGGTGCTTGGCAGAGATGGTCGTGTCTTGGTTTCAACAAAGCCGGCTTCCAAGGGCCGGGATTTCAGCGGCTCCAGCATCTTTCGTCGCGGCAAGAAAGGCATATTTATTAAAGACGCTTATCGAGATAGTAATAATCAGGTCGTCTTCGACTTTGTTGCTCCGATAGTTAAAACTCATATTAAGGACCAAACACCGTTGTCTGAGGCTCGTCGGCTTGCCGACCAAAAAGACGAATTACTGAGATCGGAAGAGCGTCGTGTAGGGAAAGAGTGTAGATCTCGGTGGTCGCCGTATCATTAAAAAAAAAAAACAAACCAACAAAAAAAAAAAAAAAATCAACAACGTCAATCTAATCCTATTATCGTCTGCCTATCCACTATAATCCTCTTGTGTCTGA
>CAJVYJ010000044.1 GCA_913009475.1 uncultured Actinomycetes bacterium
TGTGCGACATAGATCGTCCAGGGTTAAAGCGCCTACTATTTTTGTGTTTGTGCCATAAAAGAACTTCTGCTCCGCTTAAAAGACTTAATCTCGGTTTTAATATTTCATCTTGATAGGAGGCTAAATCTAATATCATTTCATCTTTGTTTACCATTAACATCCCAAAGACTGATGAATAAAATGGAATAGTAAGTAAAACCCATAAATAGTTATTTTTCCACAAATCGTTACTTAGTAATGTTGCCATAGCTGCTACAAAGGCAACCATTAAAGTTGTTTCCATAGCAACGGCCTGTGTTTGCCTGCGTATTTCGGATCATTCCGGCCACCTGTTTCGGTTTTATCCGGCCACTTTTTAGGGTGTTTCCGAAAGAGGTGGCGTCTCTATCAAAGAGTTGACTAAGTCACCGCTGTAACGGGGGTCAGGTCTTGCATTTTCGCATTTTACGAAGTGCCAAAAGGCCCCCCATTAATCGGTGTATTTAATAAAATTCACATTTATTACCCATTCTAACCAGGAGAAACAAAAAAATGAAACTCGAGTTTCATTTTTTTGTTTTAGCGTTTTCGCCACGGGTAAAACCCATACTTATATCGGGGATTAAATTCTATCGGCGTATAGGAAAAAATTTCCAATATAAATAATTTTGAAAGGAGGAGATGCAGATGGCGGTATATACAATACTTTGGAATTTCACTGATGAAGGGGTACGTTCAACTAAAGATTTACCTGAGATCCGGCAGCGGGTCAGCCAAAGCTGTGTTGACAACGGCGGCACTCTCCGGGATATGTTTCTATGCATTGGCGAGTATGATGCTTTAACGATTATAGATACTCCCGATGATAACGCGCTGGTCCACATTTTAACGGACATAACTTCTTGGGGTTTTGCTCACACGCAGACTCTGAAATGTTTACCTGTTTCCGAGTACGCAGCGGTTATAAAGAAAGCGGCTTAGGCTGGTTCTTTAAGTGAATCCTAAAGGTCGTTATTTAGCGGCCTAAAAATTGTTTAAAAGCCCAATGAGAATTGGGCTTTTAATTTACGCCTACTTTTTATTTATAGCATTAGGGTGTGGCGCTGATGTCTTCAATTTTCCAGAGGCCGCCTGACTCCTCGGAGCCACCGACAGTGGTAATGTCCCACTGGATGGTGCTGCTTTCACTGGGATTGGTTTGCCCAGCCAGGGGTGACCGAAAACGCCATCTTTTTGTCGGTTTTGGCAGCGGATTATAGGTAATCGCCGTGTTAAGCGTATCAACTTCCGGCCCGCCATTGGCATCAGCTGTTTTTTTAATGGCAATACTATTGATGATGACATTGTTGATATTCTGCCAATTCCTGACGAATATCTTGTATGAATAGCTGTATATTTTCTTATATTTGTAACTGACCAGGCCATAAGCGGTGGCGTAATCTTTATTATTAATCGCTTTATAAAAATCAAGAATGGATTTTTGGCCTTCCGTGGTAGCGACAATAATGGTGGTTGTGGACTCTCGCGGCTGAATAGCCATGATATTTAATTGCACCGTGACTCGCAATTTTTGTCCTGGTTTTAGATATATATCAGCGCTGCCGATAAAGGGCAGGTCCGGCCGGTTGGGGTTCTCTTTTTGAAGCTCAAGCAGATGGCGCCCCGCTTTAACATTTTTTAGTATCGTATTGGAGGTCTTACCGGTTTTTTTACCATCTAACGTGATGGTCGCATCCAGCGTCGGCTCAGTGGTGACGTATATCCAACCTTTCTGCGTCTTGGCCGGTCGCGTTTTTGCGCAACCGGCGGCGGCCGGCGTCAAGACCACCAAAACAAGTATAAAAATGTTTCTTATTAGATGAAAATTTTGTCTGCCGCGTGTATTTACCGTTTTATTGCTTGCCATAAGCGAAGTTTATCAGTTATCGGGTTTATCTCCAAATCATGGGGGTCAGGTCTTGCATTTTCGCAACTATTATGCTAAGTTGCTTTTATGTCCAGGCCACTTAGAATTGAACATCCAGGCACTCTCTACCATATAACCGCCCGTGGTAATAGTGGGCAGCTTATATTTTTCGATGAAGATGATAAGGACATATTTCTCAGTATTCTTTTGTCTGTCTTACGTAGATACAGTTGGCGTTGTTACGCTTTTTGCCTCATGGGTAATCATTACCACTTGGTTATAGAAACAACAAAAGCTAATCTCTCCCGGGGCATGCGGCAGTTAAACGGAACCTATGCTCAACGATTTAATAAAAAGGCTAAAAGGTATGGTCATTTATTTCAAGGCCGATTCAAGGCTTATATTATTGAGGAAGACCGTTATATGCTGGCGGTTCTAAGATATGTGGTTTTAAATCCGGTTAGAGCCGGGCTCTGTGCTCATCCTCAAGAATACCGCTATTCGAGTTATCTCAAGACTGCTGGTCCGGCCAATAATAATGACCCGGTTGATACCGCGTATGTATTGCGGCGATTTGGAGCTACTAATAAAATCGCTGTTAATAAATATAGGCGTTTTATTCTAGAAGGAATTGGTGAGGAATCGGTATTTAATGAGCTTAAGGCTGGCATTTTTTTAGGTAGCGATACTTTTGTTGGCAATCATACGGTAAATCTAAAAGATGAAAAACTACAAGAAATTCCTCAGCGACAGCGTCCGGACCCAAAACCGGGGCTTGGCAGTTTAGTAAAAAATGAAAAAGATAAAACAGGTATTATCACCGCTTATCTGGATTGGGACTATTCGTTAACGCAAATAGCTGATTATCTAAATGTTCATTACTCGACCATCAGCAGAATTGTAAAAAAATACGAGCTGGATGCTAAAATGCGAAAATGCAAGACCTGACCCCATAGAAAAAACACGAAAATGATGTTAAACTATAGGGCAGATGAACTTTATAATGACAAAAATAATCGGCTATTTACTTATTATTCCAGCCTTAGTTATCTCGGTAACATTTCATGAGTTTATGCACGGTTTTGTCTCCAGCCGCTTAGGAGATCCCACACCTAAGCAGGCGGGACGGTTGACTTTAAATCCGCTGCGGCATTTGGATCTGCTCGGTTCAATCATGATTTTCCTGGTTAATTTCGGTTGGGGTAAACCGATGCCTATTAATCCTACCTATTATAAAAACCCGCGCCGGGGCACAATGTATGTTTCGCTGGCCGGACCGCTCTCTAACTTTTTTATAGCCGGAGTCACTGTGTTGATTATGCGGGCTGCTAATTTTACCACCGCCGGCTTTCTCAGTACCAGTCTTTATTATCTGGCGGTTATCAGTGTTTTTTTAGGAGTATTTAATTTAATCCCGGTGCCGCCGCTGGATGGTTCTAAAATCTTGGCGGCTTTCATGCCCCGAAATCTGCTGCCGGCTTATTACTCTATGGAGCGGTATGGCATCGCGATTATATTCATTGGTTTTTACTTCTTTCGTTGGGACCGTTATCTAACGCCCTTGGTAAATGTCTTCTTTAAAGCTTTTGGTCTGCCGCTTTATTAACTCTTTTCAGCCGCGGCCGGTAGAGCTACAATTCTAAACGAAATCAATTTTATGTCGGCGAACGATTATTTGCGTCTGGAGGGTAATTGAAAAAACGCGTCTTAACCGGTTATCGCCCGACCGGCCAACTTCACTTAGGGCATTTGCACGGCAATTTAAATAGCATGTTGGAGTTGCAGGATAAATATGAATGCTTTTTTTTCATCGCGGATTGGCATGCTTTAACCACTAATTATGCCGATACTGATAAACTGTTACAGTATGTTGATGAGATGGTACTTGACTGGCTGGCCATTGGATTGGACCCGAACAAATGCGCTATCTATCGCCAGTCGGATATGATGGAGATAGCCGAGCTGGCCCTTTATTTTTCGATGCTCACACCCATTGCTTGGCTGGAACGTAACCCGACTTATAAAGAGCAGCTTAATGAGTTAAAAGCCAAAGAGATAGCCACTCACGGTTTTATCGGCTATCCGGTCTTGCAAGCCGCTGACATCCTTTCGGTCCACGCTGATTTTGTGCCTGTTGGTGAGGACCAGCTGCCGCACCTGGAGTTAAGTCGCGAAATCGCTCGCCGTTTTAACCATTTTTACGGCAAGTATCTTAAAGAACCAAAAGCTCTTCTTTCTCATACTAAGAGGTTGCCGGGTATCGATGGACGTAAGATGAGCAAGAGCTACGGCAACGCGATTTATTTAAATGACGAGCCGGAGACTATTGCTAAAAAAGTTATGAAGATGATTACCGACCCGGAGAAGATCCGCAAGAACGACCCCGGACATCCGGAAATCTGCAGTGTTTTCGCACTGCATAAACTCTATTCGCCGGAGCAAGCGGAAGATATAGCTGCTCGGTGTCGTAGCGGGGAGCTGGGATGCGTAGCGGACAAAGGTGATCTGGCCGAAAAGATATGCAGCTCACTTAAGCCATATCAAAAACGTCGTTTGGAACTCGCACGCGACCCTGATACAGTAAAAAAAGTGCTGGCCGGCGGTGCCGCTAAAGCACATCCGCTTATATCCGAAACCTTACATCAGGTGCGTCGCTTAATAAAAATAGAAAGAGATTAAAATGGTAATTAGCAGCCGGCTCCCGTATGAAGTGAAATTGGAAGTTTTTGAGGGGCCCTTCGATCTGCTGCTAAGTCTAATATCAAAGCATAAGCTGGATATCTATGATATTCCTATTAGTGAAATCGCCAATGAGTATCTGCGCTATATCGAGAACATGCGCGAACTCGATTTGGAGATAGCCAGTGAATTTTTATTATTGGCGGCGACTTTATTAGAGATTAAATCAGCAGCGCTGCTGCCTAGGGAAAAACGAAGTGAACCTGTTGATGATCTGACCGCGGACGAGAAGCAGCAATTGCTCATATCTCGCTTGGTCGAGTATAAAAAATTCAAAAATGTTGCTCGGTCTCTAAGCAGTCGCCTCAATGCACAGGAGCGTTATTATATGCGTATAGCCGGCATTGAGCCGCGATTTTCCAACCTTTTACCGGATTTTCTAGACGGGATTAAGTTGGCGCGGTTAAGAGATATATATCAGGATCTGATTAATAATAATACTATAAGGTTGATTGACTCCAGCCACATTGGTGCTATTCGTATCGGTGTCGGCGCTAAAATAGAAGAAATATTAGAACTTTTAAGGTCTCGGCCTAAGCAGTATTTTAGAGATTTAACGGCCGGCGCCGCTGATCGCGATGAAGTCATAGCCACGTTTCTGGCGCTCTTGGAACTTTATAAAAGAGGGCGGATTGCGATTAATCAAGCGATAACTTTTGGAGAAATAGAGATTATGGATTTAGAAGATGATGTTTAAATTAGAAGAGTTAAAACACCTGTTTGAGTCCCTGCTTTTTGTCTCCGACGAACCGCTGTCAGCGAAAAAGTGCGCTGATGTATTGGAGATCGAAGCTAAAACGGCCAAAAAAGTATTGGAAAACTTAAAAGCTGAATATCAGGAAGCTGACCGGGGCATACAGATAAGAAAGATTGCCGGCGGCTATCGGATGTATACGCATCCCGCCAATTCGCAATATGTAGAGAAGTTGTTGCTTACCTGGGACGGTAGACGGTTGACCCAAGCGGCATTGGAAGCTCTGGCCATAGTCGCTTATCGGCAGCCTATTACCAAGATGGGGGTCAACGCGGTGCGCGGTGTCAATTCGGAGGGTGTTATCAATTCTTTGGCTGACAAAGGGTTACTAAAAGAAGTAGGCCGTGAGAACAGTCCCGGACAGCCCATACTTTATGGGACGACAAAGATTTTCTTAGAACGTTTTGGCCTGGATTCGGTAAAAGAGCTGCCGCCGCTGGAGGAGTTCGCCCCCGATGATGATACGGTAGATACTATTAGAACCCGGCTCTACGCGGATGATAAAGTGTATGTTGATGATGAAACTGATTAAAATGATTGCTAACAGCAGGCCGGGGACCGGGAAGAGCGTCAGGGGTGAGGGCGTGTAAGATGTGTAGGGGCGGAATTTATCTCCGCCCATGAAAGCTGACGCTTTTTGTCATGTTCAGCTGGTCTCTACGCTTGTCATTCTCAGCTTGGCTGGGAATCCAGGTAAAGAGGTGCATTGGCACAAGTGCATGTAGAGTATATAAAAGGCTCGGGTGGCCGTGGATTCCCGATCGGGGTCGGGAATGACAAACATAAGAGTCAACGGGAATGACAGTAGTGAAAGGGTCGGGAACTGACAGTGGTAAGATGGTCGGGAAATGTGTAGCGCACCAGTTTATCCGACGCCTTATGGTTGAGGAGAGATGTGTAGCGTCAGAGCTTGCTCTGATAATAAACATGTAGGGGCGAGGTGTGCCTCGCCCGTGAAAGCGCAAAATGAAATATGCGAAATCTCCCTCATATCCCACTTTAAGATAGGGGGGAAATAGTCAGGGATGATAGGTAAGAAAGAGTAGATGGGGAGTAGTAAATTGGAACGTCTACAAAAAATCATGGCCAGGGCCGGCGTTGCTTCTCGTCGCCGGTCGGAAGAACTGATCTTGCACGGCCAGGTGCGTGTGGACGGCCGGATTGTGCGGGAGATGGGTTTAAAAGTCGATCCGCTGCTTAACAAGATAGAGGTCTTCGGTAAAGTGATAAAACCGCTGGCGGCGCGTGAATATATCATGCTTAATAAACCAACCGGCTGCATAACGACCGTCATCGACCCTTACAAGCGGCAGACGGTAATGGAGTTAGTGGGCGGAGGGGGTGTCGGCCTTTATCCGGTGGGTCGGTTGGACCAAAATACCTCTGGGCTGTTATTACTTACCAACGACGGCGAGCTGGCGTTTCATTTAACACACCCCAAACATAAAGTGGCAAAAGTCTATGAAGTGATGGTAAGAGGGAGGCCTGCGCCTGATGATATATGGAAACTTCGCAACGGAGTGGTACTGGAGACCGGTAAGACGCGTCCCGCCAAGGTCAGGATAAAAGAGCGCCGGGAGAGGACAACCATAATGGAGCTGACGATTTTTGAAGGCAAAAAAAGGCAAATCAGGCGGATGTGTCTGGCTATAGGTCATCCGGTCGCGGAGTTAAAACGTTTAGCGGTCGGTCCGCTTAACTTAGGCGGCCTGGAAGTCGGTCGCTGGCGTCGATTGACAAAAAACGAAGAAGTTCTATTAAGGGATACCGTATTCCAATAAGAGTCTGCTAAAGCATGGCCGAATATTCGGTAGTCTCCTAAATTATTTTTTACAAGTCATTTCAGAGAAAATCAAGGGTAATAAGTGTAGCCATAAGACGATAAAAAAATAAATTAATTTTTTTTAAAATTCTTATTGACACACAATATATAGAGAATTATGTTCTTTATAACACTATATATGCAAACTTGTTATGGGAGGGAAAATGGGTAAGGCGGCAGAAAATAATTTGGCGGGATGTTTATCCGTACCACTGGCGGAGAACGCGATCAAGGTTTTGGAGAAGAGATATCTAAAACGAAATGAGAGCGGTGAAATCTTAGAAACGCCGGTGGAAATGTTTCAAAGGGTCGCGGATAACATTGCCTCGGCTGATGCTTTTTATGGTGTCTCGGAAGCTGATATCAGGGCCACGTCGGCTGAATTTTATCAGTTGATGACCAGGCTTGATTTTCTGCCTAATTCGCCGACTTTAATGAATGCCGGCCGGGAACTGCAACAATTGTCGGCTTGTTTTGTGCTCCCGGTCGAAGATTCGATGGAAAGTATATTTGAAGCGGTAAAAGACGCGGCTCTAATTCATAAGAGCGGTGGCGGCACCGGATTTTCTTTTTCCCGTCTGCGCCCGTCCGGTGATTTTGTCTTAACTACTAAAGGGGTTTCCAGCGGCCCTATCTCTTTTATGAAGGTCTTCAATTCAGCGACTGAAGCCGTGAAGCAAGGCGGTACCCGTCGCGGGGCTAATATGGGCATTCTTAGAATCGATCATCCCGATATAATGGAGTTTATCCACTCCAAACAGAATAACCTAGAACTGCAAAATTTTAATATTTCGGTAGCTTTAACGGAAGATTTTATGCAGGCGGTCGATAATAATGATGACTATGCTTTAGTTAATCCCCGTACTCACAAGGAAGTCGGTAGGCTGAAAGCCGGAGAAGTATTTAACGAGATTGTTAATCTGGCCTGGGAGACAGGAGACCCGGGGATTATCTTTATCGATCGCATGAATCGGGATAATCCGACTCCGAGCTTAGGTGATATTGAAAGCACTAATCCTTGTGGAGAGCAGCCGCTGCTGCCGTACGAGGCCTGTAATTTGGGCTCAATCAACTTATTTCATATGGTAAAAGAAGAGATGGGCGAAGTTCATGTTGATTGGGACTATTTGCGCCAGGTAGTCAGGAGTGCTGTCCATTTTCTTGATAATGTAATCGATGTCAATCACTATCCATTGGAAAAGATAGATGAATTGGTTAAAGGTAACCGGAAGATTGGTTTGGGAGTAATGGGCTGGACCGATATGCTGATACAATTAAATATTCCTTATGATTCCGATGAAGCGGTTGAGTTAGCGGAAAAGGTGATGGGATTTATTTCGGATGAGGGGAGGCAAGCGTCTTCTCAATTGGCAACCGCGCGTCAAGTTTTCCCTAATTTTAAAGAGAGCGTCTTCAATACGCCGGATGGATTGCCGGTAAGAAATGCCACTGTCACTACTATCGCGCCTACGGGGACGCTCAGTATTATCGCCAACTGTTCCAGTGGTATTGAGCCACTCTTCGCGATTTCATATGTAAGAAACGTGATGGACAATCAAGAGCTTGTTGAGGTCAACAAACTATTTGAGGCACGGGCCAAACAAGACGGATTTTATAGTGAAGAATTAATGAAGAAAATAGCTGCGGCGGGAAGCGTCCAGGATCTTAGTGAAGTGCCGCCGGAGGTTAGGCGGATATTTGTTACGGCTCACGATATAGCGCCTAAATGGCACATAAAGATGCAGGCTGCTTTTCAAAAGTATACCGATAACGCCGTATCCAAGACAGTTAACTTTTCTCACGAAGCCGTTGTTGAGGAAGTGGAGGAGGTCTATCGTTTAGCTTCGCAACTGGGTTGCAAGGGTGTGACTATCTATCGTGACGGTAGTAAGGATAATCAGGTTCTTACTATTAAAAAGGAATTTGAGGCCAAGAAAGAGCCTGTCTACGCTCGCCAAGGTGAGATAGACCCGCGTCCCCGTCCGGACTCGACCTGCGGCCGCACGCAAAGAATAGTGACTGGATGCGGCAATGTGTATGTGACTATCAATGAAGATGAATACGGTCTCTGCGAGGTTTTCACCCAAATCGGTAAATCAGGCGGGTGTGCCGCTTCGCAGTCGGAAGCGCTCGGGCGGCTGATATCGCTCTCGCTCAGGGCCGGAGTAAAAAACGAAGCGATAATCAAGCATTTGCGGGGCATTCGCTGCTCATCTCCAATTTGGCAAAAGGGCGGTAAGGTGCTTTCATGTCCGGACGCTATCGCTATCGCTATGGAAAAATATTTGGAGCAAAGAGTTCAGGTGCCGGCATCAGAAATAGTGGAAAAAACAGTGGAAACTATGGAAACCGTACCGGCTAAATTGTTGATTGATGACTCATCGGTCTATCATACAGGTGCTTGTCCTGATTGCGGCAGTACGGTTGAACATGAAAGCGGCTGTTTAGTCTGTCATATGTGCGGATTTTCAAAATGTGGTTAATCAGGGAAAAACGATAACAAAGGGAGACGATGGTATTAAGCGACCGCGATATAAAACAAGGGCTCAAGACCGGTAAAATCATTATAGACCCGCTTAACTTGGCGGATATTCAGCCTTCAAGCGTCGATTTACATCTCGACCATCGGTTTCAAGTATTTCATAATTCCCGGTATGCTTTTATCGACGTAAAAAAACCTATGGACGATTTGATGGATTTAGTAGAGATCAGTGAGGACCAGCCTTTCATTTTGCATCCGGGTGAGTTTGTTTTAGGCGGTACTGTTGAGAACATCGCCTTATCTGATGATATAGTAGCGCGGCTGGAAGGTAAGAGCTCATTAGGTAGATTAGGCTTGTTGATACATTCCACGGCCGGCTATGTCGACCCCGGCTGGCAAGGCCGATTAACACTGGAACTTAGCAATGTCGCCAATCTGCCGATTACTTTATATAAAGGCATGAAGATCGGACAAATATCTTTTCTGGAATTAAGTTCGCCGGCTGACAATCCCTACGGTTCCAAAGCGGTAGGCAGCAGATATAGCGGTCAAGATGGCCCTACTCCCAGCCGCTATTATCAGGATTATGAATAAAATGGGGTCAGATCTTCAATCTTGACAATTAGCTAACCCGTTACCAGGCCGTTCCTTAAAAATGGGGTCAGATCTTCAATCTTGACAATTAGCTAACCCGTTACCAGGCCGTTCCTTAAAAATGGGGTCAGATCTTCAATCTTGACAATTGTGGATAATAGGTGGGGTCAGGAATGCGAGGTTAATGGAAAATATAAGGGTTCAATAACGTGAGAGACGCATACTTTTAATGGCGGTACTAGAAGCCGGATTGCGATATTTATTGGACGTTCCGGGCGAATTATTATATATTGTATAAATTTGCCGGTGTAGCTCAATGGCAGAGCATCCGCCTTGTAAGCGGAAGGTTGCGGGTTCGACTCCCATCACCGGCTCAGGCGCCGCGTAGCGGCGCCTGAGCCAGAGCATGTGAGCATGAGATGTGGGAACATGAGAGCTAAAGTGCGAACAAGCGGTCTCCTGACAATCAGAATTAATTCACATGTTCTCATGTTCAATTCTTTATTAAATCTCTTTGGGAACTTATAGAAAATAAATAGCGTAGCAGCGCCTGAGCCCGAGCATGTGAGCATGAGATGTGGGAACATGAGAGCAAAAGTGCGAATATGCGATCTCATGAGGTACGAAGTGCTGGTTCGCATGAGGCGCGTTAGCGCCGGATCTAATGCTCCAACATTCTAGTCAATTCTTCTTGGTTTTCTTATATCCATCTTCTCGTGGGCCGTGCCACTAGTTCGTGTTTACCGCTTTAGCCTGCGAAAATCCTTATATATCAAGCGCATATTTGTAATATATTTTACCAAAACGTGATAGTATATGCATGTATTAAATAATTGGTATAGGAGATTCTAAATTGGCCAAGGCGGTAAATAATTGCGTTAAAAGACAAGAGCTCAAAATTTGTGGGCATCCCAAGCATCTGGCTGAAGCTCGCGCTTTTGTAGCTGGAATAGCTAAGTGCTGCAATTTTGATGAAGCGGAAATATTCGATATAAAATTGGCGGCTGGTGAAGCGCTGGCTAACGCGATTGAACACGGTTCTCCCCGCGGTTTAGATCGGAAGAGCGTCGTGTAGGGAAAGAGTGTAGATCTCGGTGGTCG
>CAJVYJ010000045.1 GCA_913009475.1 uncultured Actinomycetes bacterium
TCACCTATTTATTATTGTTATTTCTTTTTTTTTTTTTTTCTTTATTTATTTTTTTTTTTTTTTAATGATACGGCGACCACCGAGATCTACACTCTTTCCCTACACGACGCTCTTCCGATCTGTTTCCACATAAATACTATAATTTGAACACGCCAATAATTATCGCCACTAACGGCAGCTATATGATGGGCATAATAGTTGATCAAGTCAAAGAAGTATTCAATATTACTCCAGCCAATATAGCCGCTGAACACATTATGCCGGGAGCGCAGTATCTAAAGGGAGTGGCTAAGTGCGATAGCCATTTACTGTTAATCGTTAACTTAAAAAATCTATTAGATGACAGTGAGGAAAAATCATTACAGGCCGGCCTTGCCGGGCAAAATAAAGATGCAGCTGAATTCAAAGAAACAGATTCAACTAAAGTTTACAGTATTGGTTAAAGAAAGTATCAAATATGCCTAACGCAAAAACTGAGCTTAGTCGTGAAGATTACAGTGATTTTCGTGATTTTGTAAATAATCGGGTAGGTCTGCATATTACCAGCACTAAAAAGGAACATTTGGAACATTGCCTGTTTGAAAGAATGTCTGATCTCGGCCATTCTTCACCCAGGGATTACTTAAAGTTTATCAGAGATATTCCCCAGAGCCACTCGGAAATGAAAGAATTGGTAAATCTCCTGACGGTTGGCGAAACATATTTTTTTCGTGACTATAATCAATTAAATGTTGTTAAGGAAAAGATACTTAAGCCGCTCATAGAGAAGAGAAATATCACTAAGCGTCGTTTAAAAATATGGAGCGCCGGTTGCGCATCAGGCGAAGAGCCATATTCGTTGGCGATGATTATTAAAGACTTGATTCCTTACTTAAATTTTTGGAATGTAGATATATTGGCTACGGATATTAACCACCACTCTTTAGAAAAAGCCAAGGCAGCCAATTATAATAATTGGTCATTTAGAAATACGTCAGAGCGAATCAGGGATAAATATTTTTTTGCTGAGGATAGACAATATCGTTTGATTGATGAGATAAAAAAGATGGTCACCTTCAACTATTTAAATTTGGTGGACCCATGTTACCCGTCTTATTTTAACAACACAACAGATGTCGATTTAATAATTTGCAGAAATGTTGCCATCTACTTTAATCGAAAGACAACCAGAAGTATTGTCGAGCGTTTTTATGAATGTCTGAACGATAAAGGCTGGCTGGTTATGGGCGCGTCCGATCCATACGTAACGGACAGCCGTTTTAAAAGTAAGGAATTTTCAGGTTTGTATATCTATTATAAATCTGTAAAGCCGGCTGAAACTAGATTTAAAAAACCACTTTCCCAACCAAAAAAGCCGGTAAAAAATATTGAGAAGCAGACAGCCAAACTCTCAGCCATAATGCCGCTTAAATTTGAGCGTCCCGAAGACGGCGACCAGAAAATGTGGGACCGAAAGACTAAGTCCGCGGCTTATTACTTATCCGGTATGGAATATTTTCATGCCGGAGAATTCAAAAAAGCGTTAGATGAATTTCATCTCGGATTCAAGAAAAATAAAATCGCCGCGAAATGCGCTTATATGATAGCTAAAATAAAGGCAAACGGCGGAGACCTGGCGGAAGCTAAAAAATGGGCCAAAAAAGCGGTAGCCTTGGATAAATTACTTTTGGAAGGCTATTTTTTATTGTCAATGGTATATCAGAGTTTGGGACAAGATCAGCCGGCCATAGATTCGTTAAAAAAAACAGTTTATTTAGACCGTAATTTTGCCGAAGGATACTTTTGTTTAGGAGTTATTTATAAAAAACAAAGTAAAAACAGATTAGCCGCTAAAGCTTTTCATAACGTAAAAATATTATTGAAAGATAAGCCGGCTGTTAAAGATATTCCGGAGCTTAAAGGGATTTCCTATAGTAAGTTGCTTAAATGCGCAGAGGAAAATTTGTATTCATGAAGGGGAGATGGTAAGAGATGTTAGAAACACTAACCAAGGAAGTAAAGTCAGAGAAATCGCGTTTTGGCGTCGTCGCCGATAAAGGCATGAGCTCGAAACAGGTGAAAGAGATTTTAGAAAGGCGCGCGACCGCGTTGGCCCGCTCGTCGGTTTCCGAAGAGAAAGCCGATCAAAAAATCCAGTTAGTGGCTTTTTCCTTAGGAGATGAAAATTATGGCTTGGAGATAACCTCTATTCGAGAGATACAGCCGTTAATGGAGTTAACCTTAATACCTTGTACGCCTGATTATATTATCGGCGCTGTTAATATCCGCGGCAAAATTATTTCTGTTATCGATATTCGCAGGCTTTTCGGTTTAGAGACTGTGAAGCCGAGCGCGGAGGCCAAGGTCATTGTCGTCCAATATCAGGATTTGGAAATCGGTGTTTTGGCGTCAAAAGTCTCTGATGTAATCACCATCTCTAAAATAGATATCAAAGAGCCGTTGGTGACGCTTGTAAGTGAGCGAGAAGAATATATCAAAGGCGAATACGTAATTGACCCCGGGCATATGATGGTTATCTTAAAAATAGAAAACGTCATCAATGACCAGCGTTTAATAATACAAGAGGAGGTCAGCCTCAGTTATTAGCAAGATGATTGCCCGCAACCGATTTAACTTTTTTTAAAATAAGTCGAAATTGTATTACAGGATAATATTAGGAGGAGAAATGAATAATTTAATGGGGATCAAGTTTAAAGACGGTACTATCAGTATCAATAAGAAGCTTATTGCCGGATTTCTCGCGGTAGCTATTGTAACTTTAATAGTTGCTGCAATTGGTTATAGCCAAATAAATGCGGTGAGCGCGTTAGACATTACCAATAAAACCAGCACGCTCAATCATGCCATCGAGCGTTGGCGCATTGAGCATTTCGGGGCTGACTATTTGGAGTTGCATAACGTGATTGGTCGGTACATCTTATATGCAAAGCAACCCGCTGAATTGAAAGCAATTAAAAAAGAGTATAAAAGCAAGCGCGATGAGGCTAATTTTGAAGTCGGTGAGTTACAATCATCGATAAATAATCTGAGTGAGCATGATCGTATTAAGGCGGCCCAAGTAGTTAAAGGTGTCAAGTTAATGGTTGTCCGAGGTGACTCTGTTATCGCCGCGACCAAAGTAGATAATACGATAAACGGCCCCCGAACCGTAGAAGCTACCAAAGCCTATAATGTGCAACATGCAAAAGTCATAGATTTGCTGCATCAATTGCAGAATGATATGGCTAAGGATCTTAAAAATACAAAAAAATTATCAATTGAGAGAACGCAAGCTTCTAAAAAATGGCTGATTGGCTTTGCCGGGATAGCTTTTGCGCTGGCCATGGGTTTAGGCTTTTTAATCTCTCGTTCTATCAGCGCTCCCATAAATAAATTGGTTGCAACGGCTAAGAATATTACTGACGGTAATCTTGAGCAGCAGGTAGAGATAAATTCGCGAGATGAAGTCGGTGTATTGGCTAGGGCGTTCAATCAAATGACCGGTAAATTACGGGAAATGATTGAAACGGAACAACATGATAAAGTCTATCTTGAGGCCAGGGTCAAAGAGTATATGGAGTTTGTCGCTGAAGTTTCTAAAGGCAATCTGAATAAGAGACTCAATTTAAACGGCAGCAAAGATGATTTGACGATGCTGGGCCATAATCTTAATAAGATGGTCGGCAACTTAAAGTCGATGGCTGAGAATATTCATCAAGCCACCAGCGATCTGGCCTCCGCTTCCTCGGAAATCCTAGCGGCAACGGCGCAAAACAACCAGGGTGCTTCTCAACAAGCGGCATCGGTAAGCCAGACCAATACTACGGTTGAAGAGGTCAGGCAAACCGCTGAGCAAACGACCGAGAGAGCTTTGTCGGTGGCGCAGTCAGCCAAGAAGACGGCGGAGATGTCCAGGGAAGGACGTCTGGCGGTGGAAAGTACCGTTAAAGGTATGCATGAGATAAAAGATAAAGTCGAATCCATAGCGGAAAATATCATTACCCTATCGGAGCAGACTCAACAGATAGGCGATATCATTCAAACGGTTAATGACGTGGCCGAGCAATCGAACCTGTTGGCTCTAAACGCTTCCATTGAAGCGGCCAGGGCCGGAGAACAAGGCAAAGGATTTGCCGTTGTCGCCAGTGAGGTCAAAAACCTAGCTGAGCAATCACAACAGGCAACCTCTCAAGTCAGGGCTATTTTAAGTGATATTCAAAAAGCGACTGATACTTTAGTAATGGTGACTGAAGAAGGTACTAAAGGCGTGGATGCCGGTGTAAAGTTGGCAAACAAGGCCGGTAAAACCATACAACAGATGGCGGAAAGTATTAACGAGTCCGCGCAAGCCGCGCAACAGATCGTGGCATCGGCACAACAACAAGCGGCCGGAACCGACCAAATCGCCATGGCCATCGCGGACATAAATCAATCGACGACGCAGACACTCTCCAGCACTAAACAGACAGAGAAGGCGGCGCGCAGTCTAAGCGAATTGGGCGGTAGCTTAAAAGAACTGGTAGCGGTCTACAAAATATAAGGAATGAATCATGACTATAGATGATGATATTACACGGCAACTTATAGGTACTTTTAAGGTAGAGCTGGAGGAACATCTTCAAGCGATCAATAAAGCTCTGCTCCTTCTGGAGAAGGAGCAGAACAGTGATGAGCGGCAAAGTATATTAGAGGCGGTCTTTCGTGACGCCCATAGTTTGAAAGGTGCGGCCCGGGCGGTCGGCATTGATAATATTGAGAAAATCGCTCATCAGCTGGAAAATATATTTGCCGCTTCCAAGCGGGAAGAGTTTAAATTATCCGCCGATATTTTCGATCTTATTTACGAAGGTGTGGATAAAATCGCTCAGTCTATGAGTGCTTACCTGAACGCCGAAGACCTGGGTTTCGATCTAAACGGCTTTTTGCGTAAATTGGCCGCTGTTTTAAAAGATAATAAGTCAGCCAAGACCGGGAATATAAAGCGGGCGGAGATTAATTTCGAAGAAGAGGTCGAACGTATAGTAGTTAAACCAAAAAAAGTCGTGCCCAAAGTCGGCTTTAACCGGGGAATGAAGGTCGAGGAAACTATTCGCGTTAAGACTAAAAAGCTTGATAATTTAATGTCTCACGTGGAAGAGATGCTGGTGGCGCGCATACGAACAGAGCAGCGGCTGGCGGATTTAGGGGAAATCTATGATTTTATAAGCCATTGGAGCAAGAACTGGTTGAAAATCAAAGGTTACTATGAAAAATTAAGTCGTTCGACTACGGCCGAAAAAGAGTTAGCCGGCATAATAAAATTTCTTGGCATAAATGACCGTTATTTAAAGCACATGACGTCTGAAGTTTCAAAGTTATTGCAAGAATCCACTAAAGACAATATGCGTCTTTCACTAACGACGGAAGATCTGCAACAAGATATTCTAAATGTTAGGATGTTGCCCGTTTCCACTATTTTCAACAGTTATGAGCGTATGGTCAGAGATATAGCTCGCCAGCAGCATAAGGAAGTCAAATTCGAGCTGAAAGGTCTGGGAATCGAGCTTGATAAGAGAATATTGGAAGGCATAAAAGACCCGTTGATGCATCTAATCAGGAATTGTGTCGGCCATGGTATCGCCGTCCCTAAAGAGAGAATGGGTAAAGGCAAACCGCGTGTGGGCAGTGTATCTCTAAACGCTTTTCAACGGGGTGGAAGCATCATGATAGAAGTAGAAGACGACGGTTGCGGTATCGATGTCGATATGATTAGAGAGGTCGCCGTTGAAAAAGGCTTAATCGATGCTCAGGAAGCGCAGAACCTAAGCGAAAGGGAAGCGCTATTTTTAATATTTAAGTCCGGTTTTTCTACCAGCCCCATCATTACTAATGTCTCCGGCAGAGGTGTCGGCCTGGATGTTGTAAGGCAAAATGTTGAAAAATTAAACGGTATGATCAATATAATATCCGTCAAAGACAAAGGCACCAAATTCTCGATCTCATTGCCGCTTACGTTGACGACTTCTCGGGCTTTGTTGGCAAACGTCGGTCAAGAAACCTTTGCCATACCTACTTCATCGATTGAACGCATACTGAGAATCCAGCATCAGGAAATCTCATCGATTGCCGGTAAAGATGCTATCAAGATCGGGGATGAGCCTATATCGATTGTCAGATTGGACCAAATATTAGAATTACCCGCAGAACAGAAGCAACTCCTAGCGCATGATAAGATTACGGTTATTGTACTGGGCTCGGCTGAAAAAAGAATCGCTTTTGTAGTTGACGGCGTGGTGGGGGAGATGGAGATAGTCGTTAAAAGTCTCGGCAAACAGCTGGTCCGAGTTAGAAACGTATCGGGAGCAACTATTCTGGGAACCGGCAAAGTCGTTATGATTTTAAATACCGCTGATTTAATCAGGTCGGCCCAAAAAATTGAAAATTGCGGTTTGTCTTTAGTTGAAGCGCAAAAGGAGAAACAAACAACTCGCCAAATATTAGTTGTCGATGACTCTATTACAACCAGAACGTTGGAAAAAAATATCTTAGAATCAGTAGGATTTTCCGTGAAATTAGCCAAAGACGGTATAGAGGCGTTGGAAAAATTACAGAAACATAAATTCGATTTAATAGTTTCAGACGTCGATATGAGCGAAATGAACGGCTTAGAATTAACGTCTAAAGTTAAGAGTAACAATAGGTTCGCGGACATCCCGGTAGTGCTGGTGACGGCGTTGGAGTCTGATGTGGACCGGGAGCGCGGCATTGAAGTTGGCGCCGACGCTTATCTGGTAAAGAGTTCTTTTGACCAGAATAATTTAATCGAAACGGTATCGCAGTTGATTTAAGATCGCTAAAAAGCAAGGTTTTGTTTTTACGCGGTTTTGTTTAAGAAAACATAGGAGTGAAATTGATAAGAGTTCTGATAGTCGATGATTCGGCTGTAGCCAGACAAGCAATAACTAATATTTTAGAAAGTGACTCCGAACTTAAGGTAATCGGTTATGCGAAAAACGGTGTAGAGGGCGTAGAGCAAACACTTAAGTTAAAACCGGATATTATAACGATGGATATCTATATGCCTAAACTTGACGGCTACCAGGCAACCAAGGAGATAATGCGCTTGCAGCCGACTCCGATAATAGCTGTCTCCGCCAGTGTTGACAGTATTGAGATGAAGACAAGTTTTCGGGCTATAAACGCGGGCGCCTTAGGTCTGGTAGAGAAGCCCTTAAGCGTAAGCGATAAAAGATTTAAGCAAATTAAAGATAATTTGATTACCAAAGTGAAGATAATGTCGGCTATAAAATTAGTGCGCCGGTGGCAGAGAAATGAAACAGTAAAAAAACTTTATCTGCCCAGAGGCAGGGATAAACGAAATACGAAAATAATCGCTGTCGGCTCCTCGACCGGAGGGCCCTCAGCTGTTAATTTGATCTTAAAACAGTTGCCAAAAGATTTTAAGATACCGATTGTCATTGTTCAGCATATAACGGCGGGTTTTAGTCAAGCTTTCGCGGACTGGTTAAGCGGTGAATGCCAACGAATGGTACGACTGGCCGAAGACGGTAGGCGGATATTGCCCGGTGATATACTTATCGCTCCGGACAATACTCACTTTGGCATTTCAGTATCGCATCAAGTTTCTCTGGCTGATAAGGTAAACTATAATCACCATCGGCCATCCGTCAATTATCTTTTCGATAATGTCGCTAAAGCTTACGGTTCGAAGGCTATTGCTTTGATATTGACCGGAATGGGTAATGACGGCTGCGTTGGTATTAAGGCCATAAAAATGGCCGGTGGGCGGACGATAGCACAGGATGAAGCCAGCTCAGTTGTGTTTGGCATGCCTAAAGCCGCCATTAAGGCCGGCGTTATCGATGAAGTCGTACCTATTGATGAAATGGTAAAAACAATTCTGAGACTTATATGAACAACGGAGGCAGCTGATGAAAAAGAAAATTCTAGTGGTAGAAGATAGTCCCACCCAGGCACAACGAGCGCAGTTAATATTGCAAAGCTGCGGTTATGAAGTCAAGTGGGTGCAAGACGGTCTTGAAGGCCTTGAGGAAACATCGTCGTATAATCCGGATATGGTGGTAACGGATGTGAAGATGCCGAACATGAACGGTTATCAGATGACGCGCGAATTAAAATCCAGGCCGGAAACAAAAAAAATACCCGTGTTGATGTTGACTACAAAAAACGAAGTCAATGATATTATTAAAGGTTTGGAAGCAGGGGCTGACAATTTTATTACGAAGCCGTATGAGAGCAGTTTTTTAATACAGAGGGTTGAAAATATCTTCAGTAATTTAGCTCTGCGGCAAAAAGGAAAATTAAAAGAAGATAGAGAGCTGGAAAATTTAAAAGATAAGATCGTTCTGACAACCGATCGCAAACAAATATTGGAAATATTATTGTCCGCCATAAGCGTAGTTATCCACTGCAATGTAATCGGTATATTTCTTCTAAGCGAAGTCAACAAGGACTCCCTGCTTATGGTCTCATTGCAGCAGCTCTCGAAGACCAGCAGCTTGGATCTCAGAGATAAGATACTAGCTGCGGCGGAAGCTTTAGTGGATGAGGAGATATCAACTACCGGAGTTCGTATTACCTCGATTGTCAAAAATAAAGAGTTTCCCAGGCTGACGGGTAGTTTCAACTCCTTTATAAGCGTACCGCTTATTAGCGAGGGGAAAGTAATTGGAATCTTAACAGCCGCCAACGAGGCCAGTAACTCTTTTAACGCTGATGACGTTAAGTATTTATTTATGATGGGCTCAGAATCGTCAGCGGCGTTAAATCGCATAAGCAGATGACCGGTAGATAAATGAGGAAGAGGCAAGGATGATGAATGAAGAAAAAAACAGCTCAGCCGGGACAGCGTATCTTAAATCCGCCAGCGGGGACAGTGGGAAGATTATAGAGATATATGACGATCTCTTGCAGACTGTATGGGATAAAATATTACCGACCTTAGGCATTGTGACAGTGATGACTATTACTGAGCGGGCCATTGCCAAAACAGAAAAAAAATATTCTTTTATGGGGGCGTTAAAGGTTACCGAGAAAGGGATTGCTTTTACCGATGGTATAACTTTATTAAGTTCTCAAAATGATGAAAATCTTAAAAACGCCTTTAAAGTCGTGGTCTGCAACCTGTTTGATATTTTAGCCAAACTGACCGGCAATATCTTGGTAAATCAGTTGATGCGCGAAGTCGAGGGAATTGAGATAGATTAAACAATGATAAATAGTTTTAAGAAAAAATCAATATTTTTTATTATTTTAATAGGACTTATACCTTTGCTTAGCGGAGTGCTGGTGAGTGTACTTTTTAGTATAGGCCAATTAAGCACAGGCTACTTGATGTGGATGATCACCGCCATTACTACCGTTTTGATTATCTCTATCAGTATTCCGTTAGTTAGAGTCATCGGTCAGCCTATTGCCGAGGTCTCATCCCTATGTCAAGAGATAGTCCATGGTGATTTGCCGACTAAGGTTGAAATTACTTGCAAAGATGAGATCGGCGCCGTCGCGGAGTCGCTGAGTAAAATCGCCAGTTTTTTGCATGATACTAAAATCAAACTGGATCTTTCAGAAAGAAAATACCAATTACTGATGGAGGGGGCTAACGATGCCATAATATTATTGGATTCAGAGAATGGACGGATAATTAAATCAAATAAAAAATGTGAAGAGTTGACCGGTTTCTCTGAAAATGAATTGTTGAAGATGAAATTCGATGACCTGCATCCGGAAGCTGAAGCCAAGTATCTTAATAATTTTATTTCCAAGCTTAAAGAGGTAGGTAGGCTGAGCTTGAATGACCTGGTTTTAGCTAAAAAAAATGGTGATCTGGCCTGGGTGGATACGAGCAGCAGTTATATTGAATACGGTTGTTCAGGCGTTATACAATCGATATTCAGAGATAACACAGAAAGAAAGAGAAAATTTGTTTTATCAGAAAAAGAGATATCTTTTATTCATGAGATGAGTCGAGTTTTACCTCTCTTCCAAGACTTCGATAAAGTTATGGATAAAATCTTGAATAAATTGGCGGAGACGCTGAGTTTCAACGCTTTTGTCTTGATTATTTCTGAAAACGAGACAACGAAAGCATTAATATATGTCTCTAATAATGAGAAGAAAATATTTTTAAGTAATATAAGAAAAATAGCCGCTGACGTTCTAAATGAAATCAATGATATTAATGATAAACAAGTGATTGAGTTTGAGATCAGGGAACGTCGATATATTAAGGCTGCCGATGAGGATATGGTCGGTTCACAAATTATGCTGCCTTTATCTATATCGGATGGCATGGCCGGCCTGTTCAGTGATAAGCCGGAAGCTTTCAATAAAGAAGATATTTCGCTTTTTTCTACTTTAGTCAGCGGCATATCGTCAATATATATCGCCTATAAGGCTTATTGCCAAGTTCAAGAGCTCTCAGTCACCGACCATCTGACCGGCTTGTTTAATCGTCGTAAGTTCTTTGATGAACTCGAGAAGGAAGTCGAGCGCTCCAATCGTTATCGTTCAAAGCTATCACTGATCATGCTTGATATTGACCATTTTAAAGACATCAATGATAAATACGGCCATCAAGCCGGCGATGTCGTTTTGCGTCATTTAGCTAAGACACTGCTAATCAATACTCGTAAAACCGATGTTACCGCCCGGTATGGCGGAGAAGAATTTATAATCATGCTGACGGAGACAGGCATGGCCGGCGCCTTGGATGTAGCTAAAAGAATCAACAAACAAGTGGAGCTGCATGAAGTCAAAACCGCGGCCGGGATTGTCCATTTCACGGTCAGCCTCGGTCTGGCGGAGCATGAGAGTAGCGATAGCGCCGATAGTTTGCTGGGACGAGCTGATACGGCTCTCTACCAGGCAAAAGGTAATGGGCGTAACCGCGTCGAATATTTAATCAGCGCTTAAGCGTGAGCGCGTGAGCGCAGATCGGAAGAGCGTCGTGTAGGGAAAGAGTGTAGATCTCGGTGGTCGCCGTATCATTAAAAAAAAAAAGCAAAAAATCACTGAGCC